>SBGC01000170.1 GCA_006226985.1 Bacillota bacterium
TTTTTTTTTTTTTTTTTTTTATTGTAGTGCTTGTTGCATGTCAAGAAAAAAAGACATACAAGATTGCATTAGTAACTGACGTTGGTACAGTTACAGATAAATCATTCAACCAAGGAGCTTGGGAAGGCGTTCTTGAATTCGTTGAAGAGTATGACATTACGCATCAATACTTACAACCTTCAGACCAAACAACTGAAGAATATGTAAAGAGTATTGATCAAGCTGTTAAAGACGGCGCTGAAATTATCGTTACTCCAGGATTTTTCTTTGAAAATGCAGTTTGGATTTCTCAAACTAAGCATCCAGAAGTTAAGTTCGTGATCCTTGATGGTGCTCCACATAATATTAAAAACTGGGACACTGGTGAAACTTTAGATGGCGCAAACTTCTTTGCTGATCCATCTGTAGGTGATTTCACTCAAGAAGATAACGTATTAAGTATTATGTATGCTGAACATGAATCAGGATTCTTAGCTGGTTACGCTGCTGTTAAAGATGGCATGACTAAACTTGGATTCATGGGTGGTAAAGCAGTTCCTGCAGTTACGAAGTTCGGTTATGGTTTCATCCAAGGTGCTAACTATGCAGCAACTGAAATGGCATTAGCTAATGGTGCAATCGAAATGAAGTTCACTTATCTTGGCGGTTTTGGACCAGATCCAGTATTCCAAGCTAAAGCTGCTTCATGGTATGATGGCGGCACTGAAGTTATTTTCGCAGCAGCTGGTGGTGCAGGCGGATCTGTATTCGCAGCAGCATTCCAAGAAGGCGGATTAGCAATTGGTGTTGACAAAGACCAAAGAGAAGAATCTACAACGATTATTACTTCAGCAATGAAGGAATTAGCACCTTCAGTATATGACGCATTAGTTATGTGGCATGAAGATGAGTTCCCAGGCGGACAACAATTAGTGTTTGATGCTGCTAACTCAGGTGTTAAATTAGCTGATGGTTTCGATCGTTTCGACACATTCACTAAGGCTATGTATGATGTTGTATTTGCTAAGTTAGTTGATGGCACTATCGTTGTTGACGGTGCTTATGAAGCAACTGATACTCCTGCTGTATTTGCAGCAAATTACGCTAAAATTACGATTATCGTAGAAGAGTAATTAAATTTAACAAAACTAAGGGAAGAAGATTCTTCCCTTTTTTGTTATATTATCATATAATAACATTAGGTAAATTAACGAAAAGGTGGATGGATGCATGGAATATATTGTAGAAATGTTGAATATTACAAAAAAATTTCCAGGTATTATTGCGAATGATAATATCACGCTTCAATTAAAGAAGGGTGAAATTTTAGCATTACTTGGAGAAAACGGTGCAGGAAAAAGTACATTAATGAGTGTTTTGTTTGGACTCTATCAACCTGAGGAAGGCATCATCAAAATTAACGGTAATGAAGTGAGTATTAAAAATCCAAATGATGCGAATGCGTTAAATATTGGGATGGTGCATCAACACTTTAAACTTGTTCATAATTTTACGGTTGCTGAAAATATTGTTTTAGGTTTAGAAGATACAAAATATGGTTTTATGACACTCGATAACGCGATTGAAAAAATGATGGCTTTAAGCGAACAGTACAAATTAAAAATTGATCCATTCGCGAAAATTGAAGATATTACGGTTGGTATGCAACAACGTGTTGAGATTTTAAAGATGTTATATCGTAATGCTGAAATTCTTATTTTTGATGAACCTACAGCTGTCTTAACACCTCAAGAAATCCATGAACTCATGCATATTATGAAAAACTTAATCAAAGAAGGTAAATCCATTATTTTGATTACACATAAACTGAATGAAATCAAAGAAGTAGCTGATCGCTGTACAGTCCTTCGTAAAGGTAAGAATGTTGGTACGGTGGATGTGAAATCAGCTTCACTTGAGGAACTTGCTGAATTAATGGTGGGTCGAAAAGTTAATTTCATTATCGAAAAACCAGAATTACCGCTTGGTAAAAAAGTCTTTGAAGTGAAAAACTTAAGTATTTTAAATCCTTATTCACACAAACCTTTAGTCAAAAATGTATCCTTTGATGTTCATGCAGGTGAAATTTTATGTATTGCAGGTATTGAAGGTAATGGACAAAATCCATTAATCGAAGGTATTACTGGTTTAAGATCAATTCATGAAGGTCAAGTGATCTTAAATGGTGAAGACATTACAAAGAAATCAATTCGGAAGAAAACATTGGCGGGTATTGGACATATTCCTGAAGATCGTCATAAGCATGGATTAGTGTTAGATTTTGATTTATCACAAAATTTAGTTTTACAATCCTATTTTGATCCAAAGTTTCAAAAATATGGTTTTATCCAATTTCCAGATATTGATGAACATAGTAAACAATTAATTAATCGCTTTGATATTCGTACAGGAAAAGGTGTGAGAACATCTGCAAGAAGTATGAGTGGTGGTAATCAACAAAAAGCGATTGTTGCACGAGAATTTGATCGTAATCCTGATTTAATGATCGCATTTACACCAACAAGAGGTTTAGATGCTGGTGCAATCGAATATATTCATAAACAACTCATTGAACTCAGAAATCAAGGAAAAGCAGTTTTATTGATTTCTTTAGAGTTAGATGAAGTAATGAATGTATCTGACCGTATCGTAGTCATTTATGAGGGTGAGCTCGTAGCAAACGTAGATCCAAAAGTTGTAACAGAAAACGAACTTGGTTTATATATGTCAGGTTCTAAGCGAGGTAAAATGGCATGAGCGTGAAGAATTTTTTCATCAAAATCAAAGATTTCATCATCAAACCATTCACTAACCTTAACTTTTTAGCATCACTTCTAGCTATTTTCGCAGGTATTTTAGTCGGGTTTATCATTATGTTATTTGTTGATCCTGGTTATTCGCTTGGTGCACTTGGTGCCATTCTCTTTGGTGGATTTTCAGATGGTCTCCAAAGTATCGGTAATGTCTTGATTGTTGCTGCTCCATTAATGCTTGCCGGACTTTCTGTCGGTTTCGCATTTAAAACAGGGCTATTTAACATCGGTGTTTCTGGACAAATGGCGTTTGCAGCATTGCTAGCCATCTTTGTCGGTGTCAAGTGGACATTCTTAGGCGAAGCACAATGGCTTGTTGCAGTGATTGCAGCAATCATTGGTGGTGCTATTTGGGGCTTTATTCCTGGTTTATTAAAAGCATTATTTAATGTTCATGAGGTGGTTGCTACCATCATGATGAACTGGATTGCCATTCATGGTGCATTTATTGCTTATCGTTCACTTGATTTAGTAGGTGGAACGACTCAAAATGCACAAAAAGTCACTGTTAATGGTTCACTTCCTTCATGGGGTCTTGATCAATTATTTGGTAATCAGTTTTTAAATATCAGTATTTTACTCGCTATCTTAGCTGCAGTCATCATTCATATCATTTTAAATAAGACAACGTTTGGTTTTGAACTTAAAGCTGTTGGTTTAAACCAACATGCTGCAAAATATGCAGGGATTAACTCAAAACGTGGCATCATTTTATCGATGACCATTGCTGGAGCACTTGCTGGTTTAGCTGCTGCAACACTCTATTTAAATTCTGCAGGAGCAACCTATCGTATTGAAACAAAGCCAATTGCTCAAGGATTTGAAGGGATTGCTGTTGCACTCCTTGCATATTCTGGACCACTACCCATCATCGCATCCAGTCTATTCTTTGGTTGGTTGAAAATTGGTGGAGAACAACTCCAAAGTTGGGGATTTGATCCCAATGTGATTGGTATTATTATGTCAGCAATTGTATATTTTTCTGCACTATCGTTTATTTTCAAAAAGATTGTTGTCAAGCTTTTAAAAAAACGTGCAGGAGGTGAGCTAGAATGAAAAAAGTATTAGCTAGCATCCGCAATTTTTTCAATTCCTTATCTTATAAACTTTCACATAATTTCATTGTGAATAAACAAGAAAAAGATGTCCTACTCTTTAAA
>SBGC01000178.1 GCA_006226985.1 Bacillota bacterium
TTTATGTGTTTTTAATCTTTTCAACGAGATTTGGATCAAATTGTTGTAAACGAATCATGTTAATTTCTTCGAAGTAAGGTGGTTTATCATCAATATAGGGCGTCTCTAAAATTTTTGGAATGTCTGTAAAGTCTTTGTGATAAATAACTTTCAGAAGTGCATCAAATCCTAAGTATCCAAAACCAATATTTTCATGTCGATCTTTAGCTGCACCTTGTGGATTCTTTGAGTCATTAATATGAAAGACTGAAATATAGGATTTACCGACAACTTGATCAAAATGATTCATTACTTCATCGAAGTTTTCCTTAATATTATATCCCGCATCATGCGTGTGACACGTATCAAAACATACGCTGACGCGTGTTTTATCTTCAACTAAATCAATGATTTGTCTGAGTTCTTCAAATGTTTTACCAACTTCGTTTCCCTTACCAGCCATCGTTTCTAAAGCAATTCTCACTTTAGATCCTTTAGTATTCTTAATGACTTTGTTAACACCTTCAGCAATCCATTTAATCGCTTCTTCTCGATCCTTACCAACTGCACTACCTGGATGCAAGACGATTTGCGTGACATGCATAGCATCCGTTCTTTTCACTTCTTCTGTTAAAAACGAAATAGCGAAATCTCTTTTTTCAGGATCTGGATTAGCGAGATTAATAATATAAGGTGCATGAACAACAACGTTATCAAAAGACAATGAAGATTCTTCCATAAACTTAACTGCTTCATCGATTTTTAAATCACTTAATTTCTTGCGAATGGTATTTTGAGGTGCACCTGTATACACCATAAATGCAGTTGCTTGATAAGATAATGCTTCTTTAACTGATCCTAAGTACATGTCATCTCCTGACATGGATACATGACTACCGATTCTTAGCATAGGCTTCTCTCCTAACTTCTTGTTTCGCTTTTTTTATTTTAGCTTTATTTTTCTTTTTATAGTTTGGTGTGACTTTTGTTGGTTTTTTGATTCTTTTAATAGCTTCAATATCTTTTTCTGCAAATGCTGATTTCTTAGGGACGATCTTCACCATACCATCAGCAGTCATTTGATAATTGACAAAAGAAATACCTTTTTGTCGAATCTTATCAATCTTTCTGTGATCATCAACACTCATAAATGTGATAACAATGCCGCTATCCCCCATACGACCTGTACGACCACTTCGGTGGAAGAAAAACTCTAACATATGTGGTAAATCATAGTGAATTACATGTGATATCTTAAAATCAAGACCTCTGGCTGCTAAATCTGATGTAACGACATATTGATATTTGAGATGAATAATATCTTCAATGATCTTTGTTCTTTTTTTAACACCAATACTCGAATTAAGATTAATAACACTTAATCCTTTATCCGATATCGCTTGATAAACAGCTTCTTGATTCTCTTTTTTACTGACAAAGATGAAGCATAAATAAGGATTAATCTGATTGGTTACTTCCATGAGTGCTTCGAGTCTATTTTGATACTTGATATTAATTAAACGATATTCAATATTTAATGTTTCTGTTTTTGATGTATCAATAAAATCATATTGTCCAAAGTAGGTCTTAATAAATGGCTCCATGGATTCTTGGATGGTTGCTGAAAAAAGCATATATTTCGCCTTTGGCATCGCTGATAAAATAGCATCTACATGCGACAAGAAGTCATAATCAAACATCATATCTGCTTCATCCATAACAAAGTATTTTGCATGCTGAATTTTTAAGACATTGAGTTCAACAACAAATTCATATAACCTTTTAGGTGTTGTAATAACTACTTGAGGCTGATATTTATGTAACCATTCAACTTCTCTTTGTTTATCTGAACTACCTACATACGCTTTTACTTTGATTTCAGTATCAACATCTGTGAGCATTCTAAGTACTTGATTAACAAGTTCATTGGTTGGTACTAAGATGACTGCTTGAATCTGTGAAACATCTTTATTAATTTTTGAAAGCATTGGAAGAAGATAAGCATGTGTTTTACCTGTTCCTGTTGGAGCGAGCCCAACTAAGTGCTTTTTTGAGGAAAATAACTTAAAAACACCATCTTGAATAGGTGTTGTTGTTTTAAAACCTAATTGTGCTAACTTTTCTTTAATATACATTAAAATCACCAAAATCATTATATCATCAAATCATCTAAAAGAGTAAAAAGTGTTTCATAGAATTGTTTTAAGGTATAATGAAAATGGTGATCCCTATGAAAGTTATTGATCTAACACCCAGAGGCTATTGTCACGGTGTGTTAAATGCATTAGCAATGGTTAAAAAAGTCATTAAAACTGAATCCTATCCACGTCCGATCTATGTTTTAGGTCAAATCGTACATAATAAAAAAATAACTGAAGCATTTAATGCTTTTGGTGTGATTAGCTTAGATCAAACAGGAAAGACACGTTATGAAATGCTTGATGAAATCACATCAGGCACGGTTATTTTTACGGCTCATGGTGTTTCAAAACAAGCAATTGAAAAGGCAAAACAAAAAGGTTTAGTCGTATTAAATGCTACATGCCGTGATGTAACAAAAGTACATAGGGCTGTTGAGCAAAAACTTGAAGAAGGTTATGAAATCGTCTATATCGGCCACAAAAATCATCCAGAACCTGAAGCGATCTTAGCAATTAGTGACAGCATATATTTTGTTGAAAACGAACGTGATGTCTTACTACTACCAAACTTATTAAGTGAAAAGAAATTATTTGTAACAAATCAAACAACATTATCCATGTATGACATTGAATCTGTCTTATCCATCTTAAAGACGAAATTCCCACATTATCTTTTTGATAATGAGATATGTCATGCGACAACTGTTAGACAAGAAGCTGTCATGAAACAAGATAAAGTTGATTTAATGCTTGTTGTCGGTGATACGTTAAGTTCAAATTCAAACAAACTTGCTTTTGTCGGTGAGCATCACCAAAAAATACCTTCTAAACTAATTGGTGGTGTTGAAGATATCGACTTAGCATGGTTAAAAGGTATTGATTCTGTTTCTGTAACATCAGGAGCATCAACCCCAACAAAAGTGACTGAAGAAGTTATTTCATTCTTGAAACAATACAAAGAAAATGACCCCACAACATGGGATCATCAATCCAAACTTGAATTAATAGATATCTTATGATGTCTATTTTTTATTTCTGATAAAGCTTTTCTTCTCGTTTTGATAGTTCTTGATAATTGAATAAATTAACATCCTTTTTCAAATCCCTTTTTAAAATCACTGAACCAAAAAAGACACCGATTAATCTGAGTGGTTTCTGATGATAATATCGTTCAAAAAGCTGTTCAATCGCTTCATGAATGACGTAATAATCATCAGTATGTTCAATAAATGAATAACTTCTATTCACTGTTTCAAATTGATCATCACGCAAACGTATACCAACTGTTTTCGTCACGAGTTCTTCATTTATGAGTCTTTCATGGGTATGCTCTAAAAGTTCTTCCATAATTTTAAAAATAACATCACTTTGGTCCATATTGTAATTGAGTGTTGTTTCATTACTGATAGATTTAGGGATTTGATACCGTTTTGGATCGATTTCATCACTACTTTTACCTAAGATATGATCGAGATAAGACACATAGCTTTGCTCACTCATTACAGATAGAATAATTGATTTATTTTCTTCTTTTGTAAAGTCACCAATCGTTTGAATACCCAGAGACTCCAGTCTTGGATATGTTTTTTTACCGATACCATACATATCTTTGATAGGTAAGGGAAATAGTTTTGAAACAATATCTTTTTTTCTTAAAACAGTTATTCCTAATGGCTTTTGCATATCAGATGCCATCTTTGCTAGAAAAAGAGTCGATGCAATCCCTATGGAGCATGGTAACTGATGTTCAGATAAAAGCGTTTCTTGAATCTCTTTTGCAAGTTCTAAAGGATGTTTTTTAAGTGAAGCTTCTGTCATATCGACATATGCTTCATCAATCGATCCAGCAAGCACAAGGTTTGAATATTTTTTTAAGTGATTGAAGAATATTTGTGAGTATTTATGATAAAGTGAGAAGTTTAAAGGTACAATGACAAGCTTTGGATAAATCGATAAAGCATCATTAATGCTCATCGCACTATGGATCCCAAGTTTTCTTGCTGCATAGGAAGCTGTTGAGATAACACCTCTTCGTGAAGTCGATGAACCACCAACAACAAACACCTTATCTTTTAAATAAGGTTCTTTAATGACTGCACAACTTGCAAAGAAGGCATTCAAGTCAATATGAAAGATGATTTTAATATCCTTTTTCATCAAAACTCTTCCTTTAGATAGCATTTTATAGTATAATACTTATGATTTCAAGAACGAGGTGATATTATGGCAAACAAAGTTGTAAAGTCAAATAAACAAGAAACTAAAAAGCACTATAAGAATCCGACAGAAACATGGTGGGGCAAAGCGCTTGTTTGGGCACTATTTGTCGGCATGGTTGGATTTGTCGTTGTTGGCTTAATTGTCGCAATCGTCAATAGCAATGCTTAATAAGAAAAGCGAAAAGCTTTTTTTATTTTGATAGGAGCATTTTCGCTTGTTCGATTGCAAAATGAGATAGCTTTTCATCCGATAACATCATAGCTATCATTTCAATTCGCTCATCATGATTTAATTTAAGAATGCGTGTGACCATGCGTTCTTTTTCTTTTTGTTTAAAGATTCCATAATGATGATTTGCTCTAGCAGCTACCTGAGGAAGATGTGTAATAACAATAAGTTGCATTGTTTGTGAGAGCACATACATTTTGTTTGCGACTTTAGCTGCAGTTTTACCACTGATACCTATATCAATTTCATCAAGAATTAACAGTGATAAATGATGACTTTTCGCATAGATCGCACGAAGCGCAAACATAAAGCGTGCACGTTCACCACCACTGGCTACTTTAGCAAGTGGTTTGACTGGCTCACCCTCATTAAGTGATATATAAAACTCGATTTGATCGATACCTGATTCGAGAAGTGATGATGCATCAACATCCATTTCTTCAAATACAATATCAAAGCTCGCTTTATCAAGATCAAGATCTTTAAGTTCTAAAATAACGCTCTTTTCTAAGCTTTTCGCTAGTTGTTTTCGATGATTAGATAGTTTCACACCAGCTTCATATGCGATTTTGAATGCTTTATCAACCGTTTGTTTTGCTTCTTCTAAATAGTGATCATAATCTGTGATTAATAAAAGTTCTTCCTCAATTTCATGAAGATAATCAATGAGTTCAGTATATGTTTTTTGATATTTTTGCTCGATCTTCGTAATATCATATAGTCGATCTTGCATCATTGAAAACTCTTTTTCATCAAAATCGAGCGATTCAATCGTTTGATAAATCTCTGATTTGACATCATCTAAATCATAATATGCTTGAGAGAGTCTTTCACTCATACGTAAATAGCTTTTATCAAGCGATGCTATTTTATCCATAGCTTTTGATGCTTCATAGATTTGATCAATTGAAAAATGCTCATGCTCGATAAGTTCATATGCAGTGCGTAGTTGATTCATGATCTTATCGTAATTTTTTAGTTTTTCTATGCTTTCTTCAAGTGTTTCTTTTTCATTAGGTATTAAATGATAGTTTTTTAATTCTTGGACTTGAAATTCAAGAAAAGATTGTTTTTCAATGCTTTGAGCTTTCTTCGATTTTAAACTTTCAAAATGCTTTTTCTTATCTAAATAATGACTTCTTTTGAGTAAATATTCATTAAGTAGACTATCTGATTTTTGTTGATCGACTTGATCAACAAAAGTAAGGTAATAACTTTTATCAAATAAGGTCATTTGATCGTTTTGTGAGTGTATATGACCAATCGCTTGCATGACTTCTTTTAACTTTGATAATGTTGTGACTTCTTTATTTAAACGCATGTTATGTCTGCCTTGAAGATCAATTTCTCTTTCAACTTCAATTAGCTTTGGTAAATCAAGAAGACTCATTTGCTCATCTGTTAATTCAAAGACACCAAAAACAGTTGCTTTCGATTCGCCGTGACGAACCATCGTTGCATCTGATCGTTTACCAAATAAAAGTTGTAGTGACTCTAAAATGATGGACTTTCCTGCACCCGTTTCACCGGTCATCGCTGTTAATCCCTTTTCAAAGGTCATTTCTAAGTCATCAATAAGAGCGAAATTGGATACTTTAAGTTTTAAAATCATAAGACACTCCCTATCATATGATCAATATTTGCATGATTTGCTATTTTCTTGATATAAAGTAAATATTCTTGATTACCTTGTTTCCCCTTAAGATCACTCTTTTTTAACCCATAGACGAAATAACCTAAGGATAAAACATCAACAATGATATCTTTAAGAATTGTTTTATGTATTTTCATATCTTTTAAAACACCTTGTTTAAATTTCATATGTCCAGCTTCAAACTGTGGTTTGATCAAACAAAGTGCTTCTGTGTTAGATTCACTAATATGGTGAATAATTGGTTTAATCGATGTGAATGATACATCAATTAATACAAGATCATGTGGTGGTATATTCACATCTAAGATATTCGTTTGTTCAAAAAGTGATACTTGAGGATGATTCTTGAACTTTTCATCCATTTGATTTGTACCAACATCATATGCATACACATGTTTTGCGTGATGCTGTAAACTACAATCTGTAAATCCTCCGGTTGATGAACCGATATCGATTACGATTTTATCATGCATCTGGATATGAAAATCAAGAATAGCTTGTAATAATTTATCACCTGCACGCGATACAAAGCGTACTTCTTCAAGTAATTTGACAGAATCAGTATCAATAACTTCATATCCTGTTTTAAAAGATACTTCATTATTCACTGAAACAAGACCCCGTTTGATAAGATCTTGTGCTTGACTTCTTGATTTACATAATTTTTGATCAACTAAATAAATGTCAAGTCTCATGAATGAATTCTTTTATCGCTTTCTCAATAGACTCTTGGTCCATTTCTAAAATCTTTAAAATATCTTTGTAATGTCCATGTTCAACGACTTTATTCGTAATAGACATGGATGTAATCTTGTTTTGATATTGATGTTTTGCCATAAATGATAGTATTTGTGGATATAGAGAACCTGTGTTAGCAGCTTCCTCATAAACAAAAATGTGTGTATGGCAATCAAGTATTTCCTTAAGCATTTTTTCATCGATAGGTTTAATAAATCGTGCGTTAATAACACTTGCATTTAGTGAAAGATGATCATTTGCTCTAAGGAGTAAATCAAGGCTAGGACCATAACTAATTAAAGCGACTTTATCACTCTTTCTTAAGTAAGTCCAGGTAGGTTCAATGTCTCGAATGTCACGATTTAATAAATCATTTTTAACTGAAACAAGTCCCCTAGGATATCGAATAACAAAAGGATTATGTTGCTTCATAAGGCCATAATACAGTAAATCAAACGCTTCATCCGTATCATAAGGCATCGTAATAACCATATTAGGCATAAGATAAAACATCGATACATCATAAAGCCCTTGATGTGTTGATCCATCTTCACCAACTAATCCTGCACGATCGATACCAAAAACAACATGATGATTACTTCGTGCAATGTCATTTAAGATTTGATCAAATGCGCGTTGTGCAAATGTTGCATAAAGTGGTAGAAAGACTTTTACACCATTGTGAGCAAGACTTGCAGCCATTGTTGCAGCATGTTCTTCTGCAATACCTACATCTAAATATCTATCAGGATATTTCTTCTCAAAATCGATAAATTGAGCTCCTACAGTCATTGCTGGCATAACTACAAATGTCTTTTCTATTGATTGCAAGCGATCAAGCGATTGAGAAATAACTTCACTCCAAGACATGCCTTCTTTTTGAATCTTCGTTGCCTTTGAGACACCATGATATGTTCCAACTTTGTCTTGTTCCGCTTCTATATGCCCTCTGCCCTTTTCAGTAATAATATGCATTACAACAGACTTCTTAACTTTTCTAATACGTTTTAAATTATAAATTAGTCCCTTGATATCATGACCATCAAGTGGTCCTACATACATATATCCAAGATCTTCAAAGATATTTTGTCGTTGTAAAAACCCTCTGAGTCCACGTTGAATACGACCAAGAAATCTTAGAATAAATTCTGGTAAAACTAATTGCCAAAAACGTTTAATTTTAATAAAAATTTTCATTGATCTAAAACGTGTCAAAGCTTTTGAAATCGATCCAACACTTTTAGAAATACTCATTTCATTGTCATTTAAAACAATAATCCCTTTAGTATTCTTATCACTACCCAAGAGGTTTAATGCTTCAAAACTCATGCCATTCGTAATGGACGCATCACCAATAATAGCAATACCATCACCTTTTTCTTGCTTAAGTTTTTTTGCATATAAAAGTCCTGTTAATGCTGACAAAGCTGTGCCTGCATGACCGGATTCCCATTGATCATGTATGGATTCTTTATAGTTAATATAACCAGATAAACCACGTGTTTGTCTAAGTGTATCAAACTCATGAATACGTCCTGTGAGTATCTTATGTGTATATGCTTGGTGTCCAACATCAAAAATGAATGCATCTTCTGGACTATCAAATACATAGTGTAGAGCTATAATTAATTCAATGGTTCCAAGATTTGAGCTTAAATGTCCACCTGTCTTTGGAATTTGATCAAGCAAAAACAGACGTATCTCTTGAGCCAACGCCTTTAATTCTTTATAGGTTAGTTTTTTTAGAAAGCTGGGGTCCTTGATGCTAAACAAATCCATTATGACTTAATTTCCTTTACAACCAATTTCTCTGCTTCTTCCAACATTTGATAACATGCTTTTGATAATTCGATACCAAGTTGGTATTTTTTAACCGCTTCATCAAGAGGAATATCTTTATTTTCTAAATCCTTGACGAGTTGTTCGAGTTCTTTAAGTAGTGTTTCAAAAGATTTCTTTTCCATATTAAATCTCCTTTTTTTCTTTGACGGTTGCTGATATAAAACCATCTTTTAATCTAACATCGATTGTATCATCAATAGATACATCACGAATGGATGTAATAACTTTTTTATTCTTTTCGATGACTGCAAATCCTTTATCCATAAGTTTTAATGGATTCATACCTTCTAATGATGCTTTAAATATATGAAATTGGTATGCTTTTCGATCGATTACTTGTTGGATGTTTTGCATGAGTTTTTGATCTAAATAAACTCTTTTATCCATTAATGAATGAATGCGATCGAGTGGACTTTTAAGTGTTATTTTATATTGATCAATCATAACTCTTTTAGCATCTAAATAATAGATAAATGATTTATGAAGTAATAGACTTACATCATTTAAGTTTTGATGCAATTTGTCTAGTTTTTGTGATGGGGAAACACGCTCAATTCGTTCATCTAGGTAAACAAGTTCTCTTCGTTTTTGATCGAAAGATTGAAGTAATTTATAACGCATTTGTGCTTCAAGTTGGGTAATGAACTCCAACAGGTCATCCTTATTGGGTGTTGCTAACTCCGCTGCAGCCGTTGGTGTGGGAGCTCTTAAATCAGAGACGAAGTCAGAAATGGTAAAATCAGTTTCGTGTCCAATTGCTGTAATAATGGGAATTTTTGAGTGATAAATTGCATCAATCGTTGGCATTTCATTAAATCCCCATAAGTCTTCAATTGACCCACCACCTCGACCTACAATAAGCACATCTGCTTGCATAAGTTCATTCGCATAAATGATTTGGTTTCTGACACTTTCACTACTATTCTCACCTTGAACAAGTGCTGGATATAAATGAATTTCAGCCAGTTTATATCTTCTAGAGACCGTGTTTTTAATATCTTCAATCACTGCACCCGTAGGAGACGTGACAACACCAATAATTTTAGGGAACTTTGGAATGGGTCGCTTACGTTCCTGACGAAAATAACCTTTTTCTTCGAGTTCCTTTTTTAGTTTTTCATATTTTAAATAAAGTTCACCTATCCCATCAAGTTCCATACTCATGACTTGAATGCTATATGTACCAGATGGTTCGTATAAAGATATTTTACCTTTAACTAAAACGTGATCTCCTTCTTTTGGCGAAAAACTTAAACGTTCGGCATCTCTCGAAAACATGATTGCTGATATTTGGGCATTTTCATCTTTTAAAGTGTAATAAAGATGTCCACGACTATGTCGCTTAAAGTTTGATATTTCACCTTTTAATAAAATGGAAAAAAGGTGTTTGTCACCTTCAAGTTTAGCTTTAATATATTTAGTTAAGGCTGTAACAGTCAAATACTGTTGATCCATAACATCATCCCTTAATGGTCTTTGCAATATTATCGAGGACGCGATTCGTAAATTTGTGTTGTTTTTGATCATCTAAATTTGAATAAATTTTTGTAATCTCAACGGCTTCATTAATAACAATCTGCTTAGCTAAATCTGTATATTTAAGCTCATAGACAGCAAGTCTAATAATTGCACGGTCAACAAATGCTAATCTTGATAAACTATAATCAAATAAATGTGATTCAATTACATTATCAATGTCTTTTATATTTTCAATGATATGATGAAAAATTGGGCTTGCTTCCTCAACTTCAAAATGTGGTATAAAGCTCAAATGTGATGATGTGTATAAGTCATATTGGTAGAGCACGTTCATGAGCTCAATTCTTAAATTGCGGTTTTCTTGTTTCATAATGTATACCTCGTATGTATTGTATCATATTTTTATCATTTAAAAAATGATGAGATAAAAAAATAATCCCATTTTACAAGTA
>SBGC01000073.1 GCA_006226985.1 Bacillota bacterium
TGCATAATGATTAATATTGCAATAATTAAATAAATGAGTTTATTCTTTTTTAGTTTCTTTTTTATATTATCCAATGATTGATATTCATTTTTATTGGATTTTTCTTTATAAACGATTTTAGATAAACTTTGTGAGTTAATAACTTCTAAAAGTTCATCAGTTGTCAAAAAATCAGTCAATATAACACGTCCTTATGCTTGATCAGTCTCTTTATGGTTCTTTTTAGATGATTTTATGACAAGAACAACTGTTACAATGATACCTATGTTAACAACAACGGCAGCAATTCCGAAAGGACTCGCTAAGAAGTTAATAACATATCCTGCTTTTGGAATTTTAAACACGTACGTCCCAATATAGTCTTCTTCAAAGATGATTTGAGTAATAGGGGCAGGTGATCCTTCTCTTCTCACTCGGAGGAAGGGATTGTCAGCACCATCATAGTCTAATTCATAAAAGTAGTGAGTTGCAACATCCAAATCTGGATTATTCTTTACATAATAGGAGACCATATCTCCTTCTTTTATTTCTTCAAAATCTTTATCTGTAACAAAGATTAAGTCAAATCGATTCAATGTTGGTTCCATAGAAATATGTTCAACAATGACTGGTTTCACATTAAAGACTGTCATACTTAATTTGGGAATGAAAGCATTAATGAGAATGAATAGTATAAGAATGCCTAATAAAATAAATCCTACAAAAAAACCGATATTTTTCAAGATACCTAAAACGTCTAATTTTTTATTCATTTTATCCCTACCTTAATCATAGTCTTCAAGAAATTATATCATATTAATCATCTATTGTGTATGATATGTAGGATTTTTGTGTGATTTATGAGGAGTAAAGATCCCAGTAAGCTTCTGAACCTGGTGCACCAGGCTCAATGTTACTTGATACCTGTAATGCTAAATATGCAATATCTTCATGAACAACAAGTTGTCCAGCTTGATATGTATTGAAGCTTTGATAATATAGTGTACCTAGACGATTCCATGCATTAGGAAGAGAACCTGGTTGAACATAATCGTTAGCATTTGCAGCATTCACAACGACATATGAAAGATTATCATAAAATGCATAATCACCATTCTCATAGACATTGAAACCTTGATAGGTTGATGTGTTCACCATATTCCAAGCATTATATGCAGTACCTGGAGCATATTGATTCGCTCTCGATACATCGACAACTCTGTATATATCTCCTTGATAAAACACGTGGTCGTTTAATGCATACTGATTATATGGTTGATATTCGTTTGTATCTACACGATTCCATGAATTATAAGTTGTTCCGGGTGTAGAAGCATTCGCATTACTTATGTTTGCTACTTTATAGATTCCACCATTATAGATAACATGGTCAGTCGATGTGTAGACATTAAACCATCGATATTCATTGGTATCAACTTGGTTCCATGCATTTTGAACAGTTCCTGGAATATTGGCTTTAGCATTAGCAGCATTAACTGCTTGATAGAGATTACCATTATAGAGAATTAAATCCCCAACTTTATAGTTTGTCGAAGGATTATATCCTGGCATAGTGATTTGTTGCCATGAATTATGAGAAGATGGGATATTTCCTTGTGTCCAATATTTCGCACGATAATATAAACCATTGTATGAAACGATATCATCCTTTAAATAGATAGATATTGCGTTCCATTCATAACTACCTGATAATTTCCATGATCCATTCGTTCCTGGTGTTTGATCAAGACCATAACTTAAAACTGCTTTATAAAGAAGACCATTATACATGACATAATCATTTAAGACATAACTATTGAAAGATTTCCATTCAATTGTTCCTTGTTCTCTCCAGTGTAGTGATGTTCCTGGTTCATTTGTATTAAGATTGTATGAAACTGTAGCTTTATAAATCTTATTTTCATGAAGAACATAATCATTGGTTGTATATGACTCTGAAGATGACCAAACGATTGCATATAAATTTTTCCATCCAACAGGATTTGTGCCTGGTGTTGAACTATTTGCAGCTCCTGCGTTTAAAACTTGATAAAACATATCTTGATATATAACAATATCACCTAAGTAGTAAGTATTTGTTGGTCGATAAATATCCGTGATTTCATTAAATGGGCCGTAGGATGATGTTGAAGGTGGTGGTGTATTTATATATCCACCATTATTTATTTGGTAGATAGCACCTTCATACCAAACATAACTTCCTTGTGGATAGGATTCTCCAATGATAAATTCTGGTATGCCTTGAGGAGGTGCTTCTAAGATACCCCATGCTCCAATGCTTATCACTGTATTCGAATTATCTTGAACACCAATGATTGTTTGAGCCCAATAAGCAAATGTGCGTGTTGAAACAAATGACAAAATAATGATTAATAGTGTCATTGTGACATGTTTAAAAAGAACATTTACTTTATGCATCTGTTTCACCTCGCTTTTTTAGAATATAAAGGCGGCCACATTTAGCCGCCCCATTAATGTATACTTATGTTTGAATTAGTTTGTTACGATATTTGTTACATCGAATGTGAAATCAATAACGATGTCGCCATTTTTAATGTCATTATATTGTGCAACATTGATTGGTTCAGTTAATGTTACTGTAACAGTTAATGTGATTGCTGATGCATTTAATGTAATACTTGTTGCATTTCCACCATCTGGTGTAACAACGACTAATGCAGCTGCTCCAGAAACAGTGACTGGATTTCCAAGTGAATCAAGAACTTCTACTGTAAAATCAAAGTCAAGATCGCCAGTTGTTGTAGATCCTGTTAATGATGAACCACTTAAAGCTGCGTTTTCCCAAATTACATCAAAACTAATTGTAAAGCTTGTAACTTCACCTGCATCATTTGCCATTCCTGATGGAACTAATGTTGTTCCAGCTGATACTGTAGCTGCGCTAAGATCAAATTGAGTAGTAACTGAGTTACCTTCACCAATTGCTACTGTAACTGAGTCAGTACCTTGAACTGGTTCTCCGATTGTACCAGCCCAGAATGCATATGTGAATCCTGAAGCTAATACCGCTAACATAACTAATAATCCAATAACTAATTTTCTTTGTTTCATGTGTGTTTCTCCTTATTTTTTCCTTTTATTTTTTATTTTTTAATTTTCAACTCGTGGACTTACGCTAAAACTGATTTTAAAACTAATGGTTTCTCCCTTGATATCTTCAAAGGCTTGCTGCGAATCCTCTACGTTGACTAAGCTTAAATCTAATTCTCGATTGGTTGCTTCTTCTAAATCAATCGGTTCAATTAATCTCACTGTGACTTGTACTCTGACACGATCATTGAACAATTCCCCGGAATAACTCATTTGTGAACCATTAATTGTAATATCTATCAAATGATTATATTCTGTTGAATCACCAATTTTTAAATCTGACGCTATAACACTTAAATCCATTAGTTGAACAAGTGTTCTATCGAGCCACACATCATATTCGAATACGATGCTATCTGTTTCGCCTTCATAGAAAACGTAACCTTCGGGAACTAATTCTCCCTCAAATTCATCATGTACGATTTCGTATTCCAAATTTGCGTCTGGACTACCAAACCTGATGACAACATTTCCAACTTTAGATACATCCTGCCAGTAGGCAAATGCTGCGGAGGAAGTGAAACCAAGAGCAGTAAGTAGCATAAGGATGATAATGATTGGAACATACTTTTTTGCAAACAAACTCTCTGTCCTCCTTTTTTTATTAAAATATCAACAAATCTTGTTTGCTGACATTTGATTTTTTTGATTAAAAAAACCACTTGTCAACATAGAATGACATCTACTTTAAATTGTAGATCATTCATCAATGACAACTGGCTACCATTAACAGGCCCTATAGCTTTGCGTCCCTAGGTTTCCCTAAGTTTGCCT
>SBGC01000180.1 GCA_006226985.1 Bacillota bacterium
GCCATACCAACTGCAATACCTGTAGATCCATTAATCAGTAAATTAGGATATCTTGCAGGTAATACACTAGGTTCTTTTTCTTGTCCATCATAGTTATCGACATAATCGACTGTATTCTTTTCTAAATCTCTGACAAGCTCTCCAGCGATTTTTGACATTCTAGCTTCGGTGTAACGCATCGCTGCTGCACCGTCGCCATCGACTGAACCAAAGTTACCATGGCCATCAATTAAAGGCATACGGTAGCTAAAAGGTTGTGCCATACGAACCATCGCATCATATACACTTGAGTCACCATGTGGGTGATACTTACCAATGACTTCACCGACGATTCTCGCTGATTTTTTATGTGGCTTATCTGAAGTCATTCCTAAATCATTCATTGCATATAAAATACGTCTTTGAACAGGCTTAAGGCCGTCTCTAATATCTGGTAATGCACGCGAAACGATAACGCTCATCGCATAATTAAGAAACGAGGTCTTCATTTCAGTCGAAATATTAATATCTTTTACATTGCCTTCAGTTACTTTTTGAATTCTTTCTTCCATGATGTCCTCCTTCCTATGCGTCTATATTGCTTGCATAAATCGCATTTTCTTGAATAAATTGCTTTCTAGGTTCAACTTCTTCACCCATGAGCATACTAAATACTTGATCTGCATCCATCGCATCCTTTAGGGACACTTGGAGTAATGTTCTTGTTTCTGGATCCATCGTTGTATCCCAAAGTTGCTCTGGATTCATTTCACCAAGACCTTTGTAGCGTTGAATATTAGGACGTCCACCAATCTCTTCTAAAATCTTGTTTAATGCTTCATCAGAATAAACATATTCAACGCGTTTACCTGCTTGAACCTTGTATAGAGGGGGTTGAGCGATAAACACATATCCTAAGTCAATCAATGGCTTCATATATCTAAAGAAGAAGGTTAGAAGGAGTGTTCTAATGTGTGCACCATCAATATCGGCGTCGGTCATGATGACAATTTTATGGTATCTTGTATTATTTGCATCAAATTCTTCACCAACACCTGTACCAATCGCTTGAATTAAAGATAATATTTCTTTATTGCTTAAAATTTTATCAATTCTTGCTTTTTCAACATTTAAGACTTTACCACGAAGTGGTAGAATTGCTTGATATTCAGATTCTCTACCTTGTTTAGCTGAACCACCCGCAGAATCCCCTTCCACGATATATAATTCTGAAATTGCAGGATCTTTACTTCTGCAATCCGCTAACTTAGATGCAAATCCTAACGCATCAAGTGGTGATTTTCTTCTAGTTGCTTCTCTTGCTTTTTTCGCTGCAATTCTTGCACGAGATGCCATTAAACATTTTTCAATAATTGCTTTCGCATCATTTGGATTTTCAAGTAAATATCTTTCTAATGCTTCACCAAAGATTTGAGAAACAATTTGACGCACTTCAGGATTTCCTAGTTTTGTCTTTGTTTGTCCTTCAAACTGAGGATTTGGATGTTTAATCGATAAAATCGTGGTTAAACCTTCACGTGTATCTTCACCAAGAAAAGAATCATCTTTCTTTAAGAAATTATTTTCACTTGCATATTTATTTAAAACACGTGTTAACGCAAGCTTAAATCCATCTTCATGCATCCCACCTTCATGCGTTGGGATATTGTTTGTAAATGAATAAAGATTAGTCGCGTATGAATCGTTATATTGTAGAGCAATATCGATAGTAATACCATCAACTTCTTTATCAACATATAAAATATCGTGGTTAACTTTACCTTTTCCAACATTTAAGAATTGAACATACTCAATAATACCACCTTCATAGTGATATGTATGCTCAATAGGAAGTGCTCCACGATCATCAATAATCGTAATTTTAATACCTTTATTTAAGAACGCAAGTTGTTGGACACGATTACGAAGTATTTCATAATCATAAACGGTTGTTTCCGTAAAGACTAAATGGTCAGATTTAAACGTTACGACAGTTCCCGTATGTGTACTTACACCTGTAATCTCTAAATCGGTTACAGGAACACCACGTTCGTATTTTTGTGCATATATTTTCTCATTACGATAAATTTCAACTAAATACCATTCAGAAAGTGCGTTAACGACAGATGCGCCTACACCGTGTAGTCCCCCAGATACTTTATATGATTTACCATCAAATTTACCACCTGAGTGAAGCGATGTTAAAATAGTCTCCACTGCTGGACGATTTGTTTTAGGGTGAAGGTCAACTGGAATCCCGCGTCCATCATCTGTAACACGGATAATTTCACCTTTAAGAAGCTCTAACTTAATGTTAGTAGCAAATCCCCCAAGTGCTTCATCAATCGCGTTATCAACGATTTCCCATACTAAATGATGAAGTCCTCTAGCTCCCGTACTACCAATATACATCCCCGGACGTTTTCTAACCGCCTCAAGACCTTCTAATATTTGGATATTCGACGCATCATATTTTTCAAAAGTATTCATTCTATCGTCTCCTTCTTTAATTCAATCATTTGGATATTATCTCCCTTGATGGGAATCGCACTACTCATGAGAACCTGATGTTCTTTTGGAATGTGCTTAATAAAAAGTTCTTGTTTTTCTTGATCGAGTTCACTTAAGACATCATCAAGAAGAAGAACCGCTTTTTTCTTTGTCTTTTCTTCTACAAGTCTTAAAAGTGCGAATTTTAACGCGACAACAATTAATCGTTGCTCACCTTGTGATGCATATGACTTTGCATCAAAACCGTTAAATTCAATTAGAAAATCATCTCTATGAGGTCCTGCCATCGTTGTTTGATATAAAATATCTTGTTTTTGTTGTTTATGGATGTGATCTTTAAATCCATGCTCACTTACATCAGGTTTATAAATCAATGTAACGTGATGTTTACTAAATAACTGATACGTTTCTTGTAGATGTTGATTTAACTGGTTAATAAACATCGCTCTTTCTTTCATAATATCTAGACCTGATTCAACCAGTTGATCCCCTAAAATATTTAAAAACGTTAAATCATCGTTGAGTTGCAACTTCTTTAATAAGCTATTACGTTGTTTAAGAATCGTTTTATACGTGTTGAGCTGTTTTAAATAGACTTTGTGGAGTTGCATCCACTCAAGATCTAAAAACTGTCTACGGTCACTTGGTGTTCCTTTGATGAGTTCTAAATCTTCAGGTGCGAAGAGTATAACTGACAAATGACCGATATAATCACTTATCCTTCTTTTTTCTACACCATTTATCGAAGCTCTTTTACCATGTTTAGATAAGATGAGTTCATATCTTTCATCATCTGTATAAATTTTGACATGTGCAAAAGGTTCGTTTCGTTTAATCAACTCTTTTTCATCACTTGTTCGATGCGACTTTGTGGTCGCACCAAAATAGATACTCTCTAAAACACTCGTTTTTCCACTACCATTTTCGCCATAAAGGTATACAAACGGTTTTTCAAAATGAAGTTGTATATTTGAATGATTACGAAAATTCTTAAGTAAGATCTTTTGAATCATGGATAATCATATACTCCATTCCTTCTACAGTGATATGGTCACCAGGATATAGTTTTTTACCACGTTCAGTTCGTTTTTCTTGATTAACCATGACGTCATTGCTAAATAAAAAAAACTTGGCTTGCCCACCAGAACCAATGTGATCTGTTGCTTTTAAAAACTGTCCTAAAGTAATATATTCCGTTGAAATTTTGAATTTATTCATTTTTATACTCCTATGTTCTTTTATATTATATCATAATATAAGCAAAAAAACATCCTTTTTGGAGTTTTTTTTTATTATAAAGTATTTTGTTTATTTAAGGTATAAAAAAAGCCTTACATTTGAAAATAAGGCTTTTTGAGAGTTAGTCGATTCTTACTGGTAAAATCAAATGCAAGAGATCTTGATCAAGATTTCCTTTAATAACAAAGGGTTTAACTTCACCTGCAAATTGAATTAAAATTTCATTTGATGAGAAGGATTTTAATGCTTCAACTAAGTATCTTGAACTAAATGCAATCTTAATCGCAGGACCTGTGACATCAGAAGATGGGATGATTTCTTCGAGTGCATCACCAATTTCATTATTTGTTGAACTCATCTCAACAACGTAGTCTGGTCTTAGACTTAATTTGATAATATTATAGTTTGTTTCACGGTCTCTTGGTGATAATAATGATACACGTTCAACAGCTGCGAGTAATTCTTCTTTATTAAATGGAATAACTACAGGAAATTCTGTTGGAATAATACGCATAGTATCTGGATATGTTCCTTCTAATAGACGCGTTTGAAATAAGATTTTATTCATCTTAAATAAAACTTTATTTGGGTTAATAAATAATTCAACATCATCATTAAAAGTATCTAATATCTTACTTAATTCATCTAAACTCTTATTAGGTATTACGATATCAAATGTTTTACTATGTGTTCTAAGTTTTACATTTTTTTGTGATAAACGATAAGAGTCAGTTGCTACACAATATAAGTGATTATCTAAGTATTTAAAATTAACGCCTGTTAAAATAGGTCTTTTCTCTGAAGTTGCTGTTGCGTAATTTGTTTCTTTAATAATTGTTCGAATAAGTAAAGAATCTAAAACAATCGGATCATCAATGTCTAAGAAATCAATTTCAGGATAATCTTCAACATCCATTAATCTTAGTTTAAATTCTGAGCGATCTGCTTTAATAACAATTAATTTATCTTCAATTAAAGCAAACTCTACACGTTGAGATGTTATCTTTCTCATAATTTCAATTAAATAACGTCCAGGAACAGCACCTTTACCTGGTTCTTTAATTTGTAGTGAGTGATCATCAATTAACACTTGAATAGCTACATCTGTATTACTTGTTGTTAATAAAATATGATCTTCATGAACTTCAAATTTTATTGCATACAAAATTGGAAGAGGTGTTTTATTAGGTAATCCTTTTTGAACGATTAATAATTGGTTTAATAATACATCACGATCAATACTGAAAATCATACGAGTGAGCTCCTTTTATTTATTTAGTTTAAGTCTTTAATTATTGTTGTTATAAGTGTGGGTTTGTGGATAAATCATTAAAAAGGCTTTATACTGCTTTTATTATACCATATTTCCAACATTTTATAAACATCTATTTCTTGGATAAAACATCTATTTTTTTGATGATTGTGTCCACTGCAATTCGTAATGCAGGGTCTTGTTTTAAATCG
The DNA here is from genome assembly GCA_006226985.1 of Bacillota bacterium. Taxonomy (GTDB): domain Bacteria; phylum Bacillota_I; class Bacilli_A; order Acholeplasmatales; family Acholeplasmataceae; genus Peloplasma. The sequence continues at coordinate 5,194 of SBGC01000180.1, forward strand.
TTTTCAATTTTTTCACAAGCAGCTAATACAGTTGAGTGATCTCGATCACCAAATAACGTACCAATTGTTTTATAAGGTATATTATATTTACTTTTTATTAAATACATTGCGATATGTCTCGGTAAGATATATTTAGAGTGTCTTTTTTTACCAATTAAATCTTCGAGTGTAATTTGATAAAAATCACTGACAATACTTTGGATTTTATCGTAGTTGTTTTCGTTTAGTGAATCACTTTTACGTTTTGTTTTTAAAAGAGGCTCGAGGGCTTCATTAACAGTCTCAACAGTTAATTCTAAGTTGTTTGTTAAGCAGTAGAATAATACACGTTTTAATGCACCTTCGAGTTCTCGAATATTTGTAACAAATGATGATGCTATAAACTCTAAAACATCATTTGGAATGTCATGAATATCTGATGATTCTGATGCAAGTTTTCTTTTTAAAATTTCAATGCGATGCTCAAGATCTGGAACTTGAATATCAACAGTTAATCCAACTTCAAACCTCGATGTTAAGCGAGTCATGATGTTTTTCAGATCAGATGCTGGTTTATCTGATGTAATAACTATTTGCTTATTTTGTTGATATAAATAGTCGAAAAGTTTAAAGAATTCCATTTGTGTTTTTGTTGCTCCACCCATGATTTGAATATCATCAACGAGTAAAACATCAATTTCACGATATTTTGCGTTAAAATCTTCCATCTTTTCTCTCTTTAAAAGATTGGCAAAATCTTCGATAAAACCATCAGCTTTAACATATAAAACCTTTTGATTAATATTTTCATCCAATATGTAGTTACCAATCGCTTGCATTAAGTGAGTTTTTCCAAGTCCTACGTCACCAAAGATGTATAATGGATTTGCAACTGCACCCGGTTGATCAGCTACTTTCATAGCCATACGGAAGGCAAACATGTTACTTTTACCAACAACGAAGTTATCAAATGTGTAAGTTGCGTTTAAATTACCGGGACGATACTTTAAATTTAAGTTTCTTTCAGGACTAATTAAAGTCTCTTCAGGGATTAATTCTGATTCTGTAACAAACTTAAAACGGATAGGAGATCCGTGGAACTTTTCAGCCGTATCATTGATTTTATTCAAGTACAGTTTATTGATTCGATTTTTCGTAAATTCGGACTGAACGAGGACATAAACATGCCCATTCGCATATTTATGAGTCGACTTTAGAGGCTCGAAAACATCAGTGAACGTTTCTTCGTTGAATGTTAGCTCTAGTTCGTTCAATATTTTCTGCCATAGAAGATCGTAAGTATTCATTGGTATAACCCCTTTGTTCTTGTGTATTCATGATAACATAAATATAACTATCTGAAAGAAAAACTTATCAACATTATTTGTGGATAACTTTGCATAAAAAACGAAATCAAATTTCTTACATTGTGATTAAGTTTTCTATAAGAATGGCTTTATAAAAGGATTTTAATAGTTTTCCACATTATCCACAATGTGTATAAGTTGTGAATAAGTTTTCCACAATTTAAGACACATTGGTTGGCTTTATTAAGATGTTAATCGAAACTGAAAACAAGCGAAAGAAATGTAAAATTTATTTTTATAAGAAAAACATAGTTTTATGTTGACAAAAAATGGGTCTTTTTATATAATGAAAAAGCATGGTTTCGCAAGAAAGGTGGTTTTATTTGTGAAAAGAACATATCAACCAAGTAAGCAAAAGCGCCAAAAGACTCACGGATTCAGAGCAAGAATGGCTACTGCTGGTGGTCGTCGCGTACTCGCTCGTCGCAGATTGAAAGGCCGCGCAGAATTAACTGTTTAATTGAATATTATTTTAAAACACTTGGATTACTCGATTAAAATAATAACTAACGTTATTTTTGAGTAGTCCTTTTTTTAAACCTATGAGAAAAAGATATCGCATAAAGAAAAGTAGCGAAATCGATGCGATTTTCAAAAACAAAAATGTCAAAGGTGACAGTTATTTTGCAGTATATCAAAGTGAAGATCAAAATGGTACTCATTTCCGATTTGCACTTTCGATTGGTAAGAAGTATGGTAATGCAGTTGAGCGTAATCTTGCTAAACGAAGATTACGCATGATTATTAGCGAGAAAGCGACACAATTTATTAAAAATAAATTATTTGTTGTTGTGATAAAGCCAACTGCAAAAAATCTCGATTACCAAGAGATGAAATTAAGACTTATTAATTTACTAGAAAAATCAAAACTTATGGAGATTACAAATGAATAAAAAAATTATTTTTATCGTGATGATGCTCTTTCTTGTAATAAGTTTAGCGGCATGTAATCGAGCAGACACATCAACAGCAAGTGTTGTGGCAGACTTCCGTACATCCGAAAAGCTTGTATTTAATGAAGGTGGAATCATCAACACACTCAATACATCATATTGGGTAGTTAATAAAGAGGGAACAATCACTCATAAAGAACAAGATGTTGAAACAAGTATTTATGAAGGTGAAGCTACAGGCATTCGCACATATACATTAGATCCTGATGGCGAAAATGCAGAATTTACACAAACATTTCAAATATATGTTGTCCCCAATGAAATCGTTGGAGACCCTAATGAAATCGTTTTGATAGGATTCACATTTGTTGAACACAATCTTAGACTTCGCATAGGACAAGACTTCAATCCAACGGATATGACTATTTATGCTGTCCAAAGAGATGGCGATATTGTTGAGTTAAAAGGTGAAGATGTTGCTGAAAACTTTACGTATGATTATGAAGCGCTCAAAGATGGCAATTTTCAAAATAAAGTTTCATTTGAAGTAACTTTCACTTACGGAAACGTATCAAAAACATTTGATGTTTATGTTTCTGGAGGAGAAAAACCTATTTCAACTGAGGATGCGTCATTCTTTGATTGGATTTTAGTGATTCCTGTTGCCTTCGTGATGCACTTTTTCGCATCACTTATGGGTAATTCGTTTGCTTTAGGTATTTTCTTTACAACAATTATCGTACGTACACTAGCATGGCCAATCTATGCTAAATCGAATGATTTATCGATAAAAATGAACCTTGCACAACCTGAAATGCAACGCGTTCAAGCAAAATACGCAACGAGAAAAGATCCACAGTCTCAGCAAATGATGCAAATGGAACTTCTTCAGGTTTATAAGAAACATGGTATTAACTTATTAGGTTGTTTATTTCCTTTCTTACAAATGCCAATATTCATCGCTATGTATGGTGTTGTTCGTAGAATTACATTAGAAGGTGGTATGTATGCTGGATCTGTTAAGAATGTTGATTTCTTATTTGGACTCGTAGATTTATCTAAAGGTAGTGAAGTTATAACAAGTACAATTTTAGCTGGTATTGTTGGTGTAACAATGTATATCTTACAAAAGATATCCATGAAAAAACCAAGTTATGCTAAAAACACAGGTACACATACACCAAATCCTCAAGCAGCACAAACAGAAAAAACAATGAAATTCGTAAGCTATTTCATGATCATCATCATGGCTGTAGCATCATTTTCAAGCAACGCATTAGCTTTATACTGGATTTTTGGTAACATGTATTCATTAGGACAGACATTAGTCAACCGCAGATTAAACGAAAAGAAACACGAACGTCTAAAACAAAAGCAGTTAATGGGGTGAGAATATGCTAAAAAGAGTAGAATTTGAAGCTAAATCTCTTCAAGAAGCTGAAAAAACAGCTGTTGAGATGTTAAAAATACAAAAGGATAAGATTAAATTAACCGTTACAAAAGAAAAGAAGGGTTTGTTTGGTCTATCCACGACATCAACTTATGAAGCGACTCCTAATATTAGTTTAGCTTTAGAAGGAAAGATGTATTTAGAAACCATACTTAAAAATATGGAAATAAAATCAAGAATGGAAGTTCGCACGATTACAGATGGTGAAGAAATTCATTTCCACGTTGAATCGGATGAAAATGCATTACTAATTGGTAGAGAAGGACGCACACTTGTTGCTCTACAATTTATGCTCAGAAATTATTTAAACACGTTTGTTGATGATCATTTAATTGTTTCACTCGATATTGGTAACTATCATGAAAACCGTAAAAAACAATTAGAAATACTTGCTACAAAGACAGCTAAAGAAGTTGCACAAACTAAAATTGCCGTAAAACTTGATCCAATGAACGCGTATGATCGCCGCATTATCCATACAAAATTAAGTGAGTGGAGAGATGTCGTCACTGAATCTGAAGGTGAAGGCGAAGAAAGAGCATTAGTGATTAAACCAAAGAGGTAGTCGATACGACTATCTTTTTTTGTTTTATGGTATAATATTTTCGATTTCAGGCAGGTGAAAGTATGGCAATTCTATGGAGTGTAAAGCCAAGTATTAAAAAACATAAGATCATATTTTATTTTTTTAGAGCTCTTAAAATCTTTGTTATTTTGGCATTAGGTGGAGCTATTTATAGTCTTGGTGGAGCAATATCAGAAAACGTCCAAGTAAATAAAGCTATTGACAATTTTAAGGCACGAGCACAGGGTGAATACATCGAAGAAGTTGTTGAAATTAACGGTGTTGAGCAAGTTAGAAGATATTATACTGTTTCACGTGAAACATCATATGAACTTGCTGATACACGAAGTGTATTCCAAGAACCAGATAAAGTGCATCTTGGCCAAAAAGGTGATATTTTCGTATCTCAAGACTCACCGTTCCCTTATTTACCAGCAATCGATTTATTTATATCTTATTATTTTGGTGGGCACGCAGCCATACACACAGGTGAAGGAACATTTGTTGAGGCTGTTGGTTTCCCAGATGATGATGAATCTTTATGGGATATTATGACTCATCCAGGAAATGAACCACACGATTATAGTACGGTTATTGGGGAAACCTCAACAAATTACTGGCTCAATCCAGCATATCGCTCGACATCAGATAAATCATATCCTTATTTTGGACGAAACTATCGTAAAGATTTTGTAGGTTTACGAGTTAAGGATGTCAACGAAACTCAAATTGATCAAGCAGTAGAATTTGCTAGAGATAAAGTGGGTCGATCTTTATATAATTTCTGGTTCTTCTTAGACATGACATATAAGTACTATTGCACAGATTTAGTCAGTAGAGCTTACCAAGACGTCATGGTTCCAAGAAACGAACAAAGAGAATATTCAAAATCTTTAAATGATGATGGCTTTATTACCTCAGTTAATGATATGATTTTGTCAAATGATACATATATTATCTTCTATGTTGAAATTAAAGATGATATCACATATATTTACCATTTAGAAGATATGTAAAGGAGGGAATTATATGGATTATATTATTGCAGGTTTACTCGGTGTTCTCGTTGTTTTAGTCATATATCTTATTATT
>SBGC01000113.1 GCA_006226985.1 Bacillota bacterium
ATAGAATTGCTAAATAATCAAAACTAAGTAATCCAAGTGATATGATTGAGAAAATTATTTTCATCTCGATGGGTCCAGCATATGATGGGTGTGTATAGGAAAGTACGTTAAAAATAATATACAAGATAATTCCAAGTGATAAATAACAATATTTTAGGATTGCCATGAGCTTTTTTGCAGTTTTTCATAGTTGTTAATCGAGTACATCAGTTTAACTGCAGCCTCCAATCCTTGTTTCGCGGCTTTTTCCCATAATGACTTTGCTTTTTCTTCATCTTTAGGCACAATAGCTCCTTCAAAATAGATCATACCTAGATTGTATTGTGCAATAGCTAAACCTGCATCTGAAGCTTTCTCATACCAGAAAAATGCTTTCTTTGCATCAACATCGACACCATCACCTTTATGATACATCACAGCTAAATTGTATTGTGCATTGGGGTGATTCAAATTGGCTGCTTGTTCTAAAAGTTTTGCAATCGTTGGATAATCTTTTTCTGGTAGTTTGATTAAAATCATCGCGAGATGATATAATGCATTTTTATCTTTTTTGATCGCTGCTTTTTCATACCAATAAATCGCTTGTTCGATGTTTTGTTCAACACCTTTACCATTTTGATAATATAAGCCTACATAATATTCTGCTTGTGTGTGGTTTTGTTTTGCAGAAACCATAAACCATTCAAATGCCTTTAATGGGTATTTGGGTTCATGTTCGTGGTAATAAAGACCTAATGTATATGCAGCTAATCCATAGTGTTGATTGGCTGCTTTTTCTAAGAAGAAAATCGCTTTACTATTATTTTCTTTTTCAAGATAATTTATACCTAGTGCATACTGTGCATACGGATGATCTTGGTTAGCTGCTCTTAAATAATAAGATTCTGCTTGTTCTTTTTGAGACTCATCATGTGCTGTTGATTCATAAATCATACCTAACATATATTCAGAATCACTATAACCCAATTCTGCAGACTTTAAAAACCATTCTAATGCTTTAAGCATGAATCTAGCGACGGTAAAACCGTAATAATAGTAAGTTCCAAGTAGATGAATACTGACGGGATCTTTATGTTCTGCTTCAACAAGTAGCATGTCATAACTTTGTTTAAAAAAATCTTTTGCGACATTTTGGTCGACTTCAACACCATTACCAGTGTAATATACTAAACCTAAGGCATAGGCACACTTTGCTGAACCTAACGATAATCCTTGATGATAATGATTGATAGCCTTATGATAATCAATCGTGACACCTTCACCAAAGCCATAGATGCGACCTAAAAAATAGTGTGCATCAGCAAAACCTAAATGAGCTGCTTGCGTAAAATGCTCGATAGCAAGTAACATATTCTTTTGTTTGACATTTAAGACATAGTGATTTAAACCTGCTTGATAATGTGTTTTTGCGTTCATATGATCAACTCCAATTCTATCTTACCATAGTTTTATTTTTAACTAGGGAAAGATGAAAGCCGCATATTCGCGGCTTATAGTTTTTTATAAATAAGTGATTGAAAAATCTCGTAACCTGAATCATTAAAATGGATACCATCTGTTGTATACTTTTCAGCTAATTTCTTATTTTTGTCGATTACCAAATCATGGATGTTGATGATAATATTTTTATCAAATTCTTGACTGATAAGTTCATTAATTTTATCAATATCTTGATTGGTTCTACCAAAGATAAATGCATGATTTGATATCTTTAAATCTGGATTAACAGGTGTGATATTAAAGATGTAAACTTCAAGATTTTCGATGTGTTTATAGAGTTCTTGCATGATGTTTTTTATAGCGTATACAACCTCTTCAGGTGTATGTTTTAAGATGACTAAATCATTAGAACCAATGTTGATAAACACTTTCTTTGGTGTTGCCTTCACTATATATTTAATGCGTTCATGAAGCCCTTTCGTGGTATCTCCTGAAATCCCTTGATTCATGATGGAAAGATTGGGAAAAAGTTTATTCACGTGCATAAATGCAATCAGTGAATCTCCTGCTAAAACAATGTCATATTGTTTTTTCTCCATCTCAAAATGTTTGATACGACGCTTGTAACCCTCTTCAATAATCGATAGTAAATGTTTATCTATCATGATGCATCTGCCTTTAATTCAAAGATATAATCTCTAAGCTCTGCAGCTTTCTCAAAGTCAAGATTTTTAGCAGCTTCTTTCATTTGAGATTCAAGTTCTTTAATGAGTTTATCTCTTTCTTTTAAAGTCATCTTCGTATAATCTTTTTCTTCAACAATTAAATCTTCTTTGATCGATATCTTATCTCTAATATCTTTAACAACCGTGATAGGTACAACATCATTTTCAATGTTAAACGTCTCTTGAAGATGTCTTCTGCGATTCGTTTCTTTAATCGCATAGTCCATCGCATCAGATATTTTATCCGCATACATGATGACTTTACCATGTTGGTTTCTCGCAGCTCGTCCAATCGTTTGAATTAAACTTCTTTCAGATCTTAAGAATCCTTGTTTATCAGCATCTAAGATAGCAACCAAAGATACTTCGGGTAAATCAAGACCTTCTCTAAGTAAGTTGATACCAATTAAGACATCATGTTTACCAAGTCTTAAATCTCTTAAGATTGTGATACGTTCTAGTGATTTTATTTCACTATGTAAATACGCAACCTTTAACCCTAATTGTTTAAAATAAGCAGTTAGATCTTCACTCATACGAATGGTTAAGGTTGTTACTAAAACACGTTCTCCTGCTTGAATGCGCTTTTTAATTTCAAAGTATAAATCATCCATTTGACCTTTTGTGGGTCTTACTTCTATTTCTGGGTCAAGAAGATATGTCGGACGTATAATTTGTTCTACAATCGGTAGATTCTTTTCAAGTTCATATGCGCCAGGCGTTGCAGATAGATAAATCACGTTCTTGATCTTTTGTTCAAACTCTTGAAATTGAAGTGGTCGATTATCAAGTGCTGATGGTAATCTAAAACCGTAATTGACTAATGTCGTTTTTCTCGAACGGTCACCTGCATACATCCCTCTAACTTGAGGAACTGTCACGTGGGACTCATCAATAATCATTAAAAAGTCATCACCAAAAAAATCGATGAGTGTTGATGGTGTTTCGCCTTCTTCACGAAGTGCTAAATGTCTGGAATAGTTTTCTATACCACTACAAATACCAATTTCTTCAAGCATTTCCATATCGTATTTTGTGCGTTGCTCAATACGCTGTGCTTCTAAAAGTAAATTATTTCCTTTGAAATAAGCGATTTGTTCTTGTAGTTCATTATGAATTCTTCTTAGTGATTCTTTTAACTTATCTTTATTGGTCATAAAGTGAGATGCAGGAAAAATGGATACGTAATTTACAGCTTCAATGGCTTGACCCGTTAAAACATCAAATTTCTTGATTTCATCAACTTCATCACCAAAAAATGAAATTCGGATACCTTGTGCTCTCTCATATGCAGGGATGATCTCAACTGAATCACCTCTAACCCTAAAGGTTCCACGATGAAAATCAATATCATTACGTTCATAGGTTTGTTCAACAAGCTTATTAATCAGTTTATCTCTACCGTAATTATCACCTACACGTATCGCAATCATCGAATTTTTATAGTCTTCAGGATCACCAATACCATAGATACACGATACAGATGCTACAACGATAACATCATCGTAGTCAAGTAATGCAGAGGTTGCACTATGTCTTAATTCATCGATTTCATCATTAATCGATGAATCTTTTTCGATGTATGTATCTGTTGAAACAACATACGCTTCTGGTTGATAATAATCATAATAAGAGATGAAGTATTCGACACGATTATGGGGAAAAAAGGCCTTTAACTCGCCGTATAATTGACCTGCTAAGGTTTTATTAGGAGCGAGAATCAAGGTCTTCTTTTGAATGTGAGAAATAATATTTGCAATCGTAAACGTCTTGCCTGTACCGGTTGCACCTAAAAGGACTTGTTCTTTAGTACCTGATAAAATATTATTCTTTAATGTTTCAATTGCTTTAATCTGGTCACCTTTTGGTGTAAAAGGTGCTTTTAAATCAAACATAATATAACTCCTTACGTGTCCTTATCTACCTCATGAGGTTTAGGAACAATAATAGAGAGTGGAACATAAAGTGGTTCTATGACACTTCCTGCAATATTCATTAAGTGGTCGCCAATACGTTCAAGATTTGCTAATATGTCTGGATAATTGGCTGCCATGACAAACGTAATTTGTCCTTTTTTAAGTCTCTCAATATATTTATAGCGTGCTTTTTCTTCAATTTCATCAATTTTATCTTCTTCAACAACAACTTTGTGTGCAAGTTCGACGTCTTGGTTTAAGAATGCGTTAAGTGTATCATCGATCATGATGGTAAGTGCGTCAAACATTTCATGAAGATCTTGTGTTCCCTCTTCAGATAATGCTAAACCTTCTTTGTATCTCATATCAAAGAATTCCATGATGTTCATTAAATGATCACCAATACGCTCAAAATCTTTAATGGTGTCTAAATCTCTCGATAATTTTTTAGAACCATCAAGATCAAGACCAGCTCTCGAAATCTTAATTAAATAATCGTGGAGCTTAATATCATAAGTATCAATCATCATTTCATATTGATTGCTTTCTTCTAAGAGTTTAGGATTATCCTTAAAACTATATTCTTTTGCGATCGCAAAATAATCTTTAACAAGATTTCCCATATAGGATATGGCTTTTTTAGCAAACTCTAACGCGAGTTCTGGAGATTCTTGAATTAATTTATCATCAAACATCTGTTCAGGTATTTGTGTATTCACCTTATCTTTAATAACTTTCTTTGAGAACCAAATCATCTTGTTTATAAAGAAATAGAGAAGAATTGTCATCGAAGCATTTTGGAATAGATGGGCAAATGCGATGGTTAACATCGAATATTGTTCTAAGAAACGTGATTCAAAGGATGCAACGACATTTGTATAAGGAACAAGTATGATAAGGAAAACAACAGCCATGATGAGGTTGAACGTTGTATGAACAACTGCAGCTCTCTTTGATTCGATATTACCACCAATTGAAGCTAACATTGCAGTAATGGTTGTCCCAATATTTGCACCTAATAAAAGTGGAATAGCACCAGCGAGTGAGATTGATGAAACACCTTGAGCATTTAAGTGATAAAGCTTTTCTAAAACCCCAATTGCAGCGGATGATGATTGAACAAGTGCTGTAAATAGTGATCCAAAAATGGTACCTAAAAACCAGTTATTGGCGAACGTCTTAAACATATCGGTTGCCATTTCTGTTGCTGCAATCGGCTTTAAGCCATCCCCCATAAAGTTTAAGCCAACAAAGAGTAAACCTAATCCTAATAAAACTCCACCAATGTGTTTCATTCTTCTTTTACCAATAAAGTGAAGAAGGAAACCCAAAAATACAATATATAATCCCCAATCTGCGATTGGTAGACCTATGATAAACGCCGTAACGGTAGTTCCAATGTTTGCACCCATGATTATACCCACACTTTGTGGTAAAGTCATAAGTCCTGCTCGTAATAATCCAATCATCAATGCGGTTGTTCCGGATGATGATTGAATAAGGATTGTCAGTAAAACACCAACTAAAATTCCTTTAAGTGGTGTATTTGTGGTCTTTTCAATAATCAACTTTAATTTATTTCCTGCTGCTAGTTTTAGTGAATCGCTCATCATATTAATCCCAAACAAGAAGAGCGCAAGTCCACCAAAAACAGACATCACAGATTCGCCTAGTGACATAAATATCCTCCATGTTAAAAAATTTGATTTATTTGAACAAACATTATTCCCATTAAAAAAGCATCACTTAGATGCTTATCGTAGGTGCTGTGTCTGTAGAATTTAGATATTCATATGTGCATAGCATGATTACTTTCCTATGTTATTTTAACATAGATTGGACGTTTTGCGTAAAATTCTTGAAAAGAAAACGTTTTTAATTTTCAAGAAAAAAAGGTGCACCTTTTGGATGCACCTTCATAACATATATTATCTTGGGTTTTTGATGTTAGCGTGAGCTGCTGCAAGTCTTGCAATAGGCACTCTAAATGGTGAACAAGATACGTATGTTAAGCCAATATTATGGCAGAACTCTACGGATATTGGATCTCCACCGTGTTCTCCACAAATACCTAACTTAATATTTGGTCTCGTTTGTTGACCAAGTTTAACTGCCATTTCCATGAGCTTACCAACACCGATTTGATCGATATGAGCAAATGGGTCATTAGCGAAAATCTTCTTTTCATAATAATCGCCAAGGAATTTACCTGCGTCGTCGCGGCTAAATCCAAATGTCATTTGTGTTAAGTCGTTTGTACCAAAGCTGAAGAATTCTGCTTCTTTAGCAATTTCATCAGCAGTGATTGCTGCACGTGGAATTTCAATCATTGTTCCTACTAAGTATTCTAGTTTAACACCTGAGTTCTTAATAATTTCATCAGCTGTTTGAACAACAACATCTTTCACGTATTTTAATTCCTTAATATCTCCAACAAGTGGAATCATAATTTCAGGAACAACATTCATACCTTCTTTATTGACGTGAATAGCAGCTTCAATAACTGCTTGCGTTTGCATTTTAGCAATTTCTGGGTATGTGACACTTAAACGAACACCACGATGACCTAACATTGGGTTTGTTTCATGAAGTTCTTCAATCGTCTTGTTAAGTTGTTCAAATGTTAATCCCATTTCTTTAGCTAGAGCACGAATATCAGCTTCTGCAGTTGGAACGAATTCATGTAGTGGTGGATCTAAATAACGAATGGTTACGGCATAACCTTTCATTTCTTTATATAATCCGATGAAGTCTTCTCTTTGCATTGGAAGAAGTTTAGCTAAAGCTTTTTCTCTTTCAGCCTTATTCTTAGCAACGATCATTTCTCTTACTGCAGGAATTCTGTCAGCTTCGAAGAACATATGTTCAGTACGGCATAAACCAATACCTTCAGCACCATATTCATATGCAACTTTAGCATCTCTTGGATTATCCGCATTTGTTCTAACCTTTAAAGCTCTAAATTCATCAGCCCAGTCCATAAGTGTCTTGAAATCACCAGATACAGATGCATCTTGTGTTTCAACTTTTTCACCATAAACTTTACCTGTTGAACCATCAAGTGAAATCCAGTCGCCTTCATTGAAGATTTCGCCATTTAATTCAAATTGCTTTTTCTTTTCATTCACGTGTACTGCTCCAGCACCTGCCACACAGCATGTTCCCATACCACGAGCAACTACAGCAGCATGACTTGTCATACCACCACGAGCTGTTAAGATACCTGATGATACGATCATACCTTCGATATCTTCTGGAGATGTTTCTTGACGAACTAAAATCACAGGAAGTCCATCAGCAGCCTTTAATTCTTTAGCACGTTCTGCAGTAAATACAACACGTCCTGTTGCTGCACCTGGTGATGCGTTTAACCCTGTCGTAATGACTCTAGCATTTGCAAGTGCTTTTGGATTAAATTGAGGGTGTAATAAAGCGTCTAATTGAGCTGGTTCAACTTTTAAAACAGCTTCTTTCTTCGTTAATACGCCTTCTTTAACTAAATCAATCGCAATCTTTAAAGCTGCTTGTGCAGTTCTCTTACCATTACGTGTTTGAAGCATGTATAATTTACCTCTTTCGATGGTAAATTCCATGTCTTGCATATCACGATAATGTGCTTCTAATTTCTTAGAAATTGCAAAGAATTGGTCATATAAAGCAGGATTATCTTCTTTTAATTCAGAAATAGGTTTTGGTGTACGAATACCTGCAACAACGTCTTCACCTTGTGCATTAAATAAGTATTCACCATATAATTCATTTGTTCCATCTGATGGATTTCTTGAGAAGGCAACACCTGTACCAGAGTCTTCACCCATGTTACCGAAAACCATACCTTGAACGTTAACAGCAGTACCCCATTCGTAAGGAATGTGGTTTAATCTTCTATATGTATTTGCACGTGGGTTATCCCATGATCTAAATACAGCAGTAATCGCTTCGATTAATTGTTCTTTTGGATCTTGTGGGAATGGTTCACCTTTTAATTCTTCGTATTTAGCTAAGAATTGTCCAACAAGTTTTTCTAGATCGTTTGCATCTAATTCAGTATCTAAATGAACACCTTTTGCGTGTTTCATTTCTTCTAAGAGATGCTCATAGTTTTCTTTGTCAATTTCCATAACAACGTCTGAAAACATTTGAATGAAACGTCTGTATGAATCGTATGCAAAGCGTGGATTGTTTGTAAGTTTTGCTAAACCTTTGACTGCAACATCATTTAAACCAAGGTTTAAAATGGTATCCATCATACCTGGCATCGATGCTCTAGCTCCTGAACGAACTGAAACTAAGAATGGGTCATTAGGATCTCCAAACTTCTTACCTGCTTCTTTTTCTGTAACTGCTAAGGCTTCAAAAATTTGTGCTTTGATTTCTTCAGAAATTGTCTTCTTGTTGTCATAATAATGATTGCAAGCTTCAGTCGTTACGGTAAATCCTTGTGGTACTGGCATGCCTAGCGATGTCATTTCAGCTAAGTTTGCACCTTTACCACCAAGAAGGTTCTTCATATCTGCTTTGCCTTCTTTAAATAAATAAACGTACTTTTTTGTCATTTTTTATATCTTTCCTTTCACTATATTCTATATCAAAATTTCTTATGAAACTTTTTTAACTAAGTTATATAATTCATTCTTAGGTCTCTTTTGACCAACGACATTTGAGAAGGGAATATGAACCATACGTCCATCTCTAACACCTACACATACACCATAAATCTCATCGTTTAAAAGTTCGATTGCATATGTTCCCATACGTGATCCTAAAATACGGTCTTCAGGACATGGAGAACCTCCACGTTGAATGTATCCTAAGACTGTTGCACGCGTTGCAAAACCTGATTGTTCAGTAATCTCTTCAGCAAATTGATGTGCATCGAGCAAACGTTCGGTGATAACAATGATGGCATGTCTTCTACCATTTTTCTTGTGATCTTTAAGTCTATTTATAATCTTTTCTTTGTTAAGTGGACTTTCTGGAGTCACAATGAATTCTGCACCACCACAAATTCCTGCAAAAAGTGCTAGGTCACCACAATGTCTACCCATCACTTCAACAATTGAACATCTTGCATGTGATGTTGAGGTGTCTCTCAGTTTATCAATCGCGTCAACAATCGTTTCAACCGCTGTATGAAATCCGATTGTAAAATCAGTTCCAGCAATATCATTATCAATCGTTCCAGGTAAACCGATGACTTTCATCCCGAGTTTTGCAAGTTCCATTGCACCTCGATATGTGCCATCACCACCGATAACGACTAAAGCTTCAATGCCTCTTTGTTTAAGATCTTCAACAGCTTTTTGTTGAACTTCTGTTTTTTTGAACTCCTCAGAACGTGATGTTCCTAAAAAAGTACCACCCTTTGATAGCATACCTGAAACACTTTCGTGTGTGAGTAATTCCATATTGTTATTCACTAATCCAGCATACCCATCTTTGATCCCATAAATCTCATGACCGTATAGAGTTCCTGCTCTGACAACAGCACGAACAGCAGCGTTCATTCCTGGTGCATCTCCACCTGATGTTAATACCCCTATTTTCATAAAAAATGGTCTCCTTACATAAAAAAAGTTACTGCACATACATTATAACACATCTCATTTATTTTCCATGAAAATTATACAAAAAAAACAACAAATCCTTATCTATAAGGAATCATTGTTTTTGTAATTTATGACTTCTTTTATGTTCGTACATTTCAATATCTGCTAAATTGACTAAATCAAGTGGTTCAATTTGATCATTTTCTATCATCGACGAGCCATAAGATAATCCAAAATGGTAAGGCGTTTCATTTTCAAAAGTTTTAATCTTTTCATCTAAGAAAGCAGTGAGTTCCTTGTATATTTTTTCATCACTATTTTCGAATAAACACGCAAACTCGTCTCCACCAATACGATAACAGATACCATCTGGATAAAAGGTCTCACTAATCATTTCAAATGCCTTTTTAATCGCTTTGTCACCCTCGACATGACCATATGCATCATTAATACCTTTTAAGTCATCTAAATCGAATGCGATAAGTCTGAGTTTTTTCTTTCTTTCTGGATCTTTGAAAAGAAAATCGAGATCTCGTTCAAATGCTAATCGATTTTTCCCTTGTGTAACGTGGTCCATGTAAGCGAGTTTCGCGTAAATCTCACTTTCGTAACTGAGTTTTAATCGTTGAATGAGATATTTGACATAGTTAAACAAAAGACCTAAAAGGATAACAACAAATCCTAAAGATATAAAAACTGATGTGTTTTGGAAAGAATTCATTAAAAAGTTAATAAACTCAAGGATAACAAAGATTGTTAGAAAACCAAAGATTCTAACAAATTTCAGTGCTTTTTCATTGTTTTCTTTTTTAAATTCAATTCCTAAGATGATGCCTACTATAACGATAGATATTAAGATTTCAATTTGTGTAATAACAACAGATTCAAAGAAATCAAGTGTA
>SBGC01000134.1 GCA_006226985.1 Bacillota bacterium
ATGGCTTCTTCATCAGAAGGCACAAGCCAAAAAGTTGAAGAAAAAGCATCGGGTAAAGTCTTAGCAACACCTGTAGCAAGACAACTTGCTAAAGATTTAGGCGTTGATATCGCAAAAATCACTGGAACAGGCGAACACGGACGTGTGATGAAAGAAGATATCGAAAAAGCAGCTAAAGGTTCTAAACAAGAAACGACTTTCGTACAACCTAAAGTATCGATTTCTGTGCAAGGCGAAGTGGAATATGTTCCAATTACCAAACTAAGAAAAGCTATTGTCAACTCAATGACAAGAGCTAAACAAATCATTCCACATACCGTTTTAATGGATGAAGTAACCGTTGACAAACTTGTTGATTTAAGAAATAAAGTTAAGGAACAAGCTGCTGCTCAAAACATTAAACTTACCTATATGGCATTCATTATGAAAGCTACTGTTTTAGCGTTAAAGAAGTTCCCACATTTTAATGCAAGTTTCGATCAAGAAAATGATCGTATGGTTTTAAAGAAGTTCATTAATTTAGGTATGGCTGTTGATACACCTGATGGACTCATCGTACCTAACATCAAGGATGCAGACCGTAAGAGCATTTTAGAACTTGCTAAAGAATTAAGAGAAGTTGCAGATCAAACGATTGAACGTAAAGTACAGTTATCTCAACTCCAAAATACAACATTTAGTATCACAAATTTTGGTGCAGCTGATGTACGTTATGGAACACCAATCATTAACCACCCAGAAGTTGGTATCTTAGGTGTTGGTCGTATTGAACAAAAGGCTGTTGTTGAAAATGGCGAGATTGTTGCTCGTTATGTGATGCCACTCTCACTTGCTGTTGACCATAGAGTGATTGATGGCGCAGATGCTGGAAGATTTTTATCTTACATAAAGGCTTTATTAAATGACCCAATGATGTTATTATTGTCTTGAGGTGAGTAACGTGAAGACATACGATATCATTGTTTTAGGCGGTGGACCAGGGGGTTATGTTGCTGCTATTAAAGGCGCGCAATTAGGCTTGAAGGTTGCACTGATCGAAAAAGAAGTTGTAGGTGGCATTTGTTTAAACCATGGATGTATACCTACAAAAACTTTGCTTAAAAATGCGAAAGTATATAAAACTGTCATGCATGCACTCGAATATGGTGTGGTTATTGATGGTAAAGTATCTTACGATTGGCAAGCAATGATGAAAAGAAAAAACATCGTCGTTAAGAAATTAACCATGGGTGTTGCTGGATTATTAAAGAAAAACGGTGTAGAAGTCTTTAATGGCTTAGGTAAAGTTTTATCTCCTACGCAAGTGGAAGTAAACGGGGAAACAATTAGTTGTAAGAACTTAATTCTTGCGACAGGTGCATCACCCATTGTTCCACCAATCCCAGGACTAAAAGAAGCTTACGCAAAAGGTATTGCAAAAACATCAAGAGAAATGTTAGCTATTGAAGAAGCACCAAAATCGATTGTAATTATTGGTGGTGGTGTCATTGGCGTTGAGTTTGCAACGATCTTTTCATCCATTGGTACAAAGGTAACGATCATTGAAAAATTAGATGGTATCCTACCGATGATGGATGATGATATTCGTCAAGCGTATACTAAGACACTTAAGAAAGATGGCATCGAGATTTTTACACAAGCTGAAGTCAAGAGCGTTAAAGATCATGAAGTCACATATGCATTTGAAGGAAAAGATGTCAAAGTAAGTGCAGATGTCATACTTGTCAGTGTAGGTATGAGACCTAATTCTGATGGGCTTGATGTGCTTAATCTTGAAAAAGATCGCGCAGCTATTAAGACGAATGATCACTTACAAACATCTGTTAAATCAGTCTATGCGATTGGTGATGTGAATGGAAAATATATGTTAGCACACGTCGCATCAGCTGAAGGTATTATCGCAGTTGAGCATATTCATGGTAAAAAGGTGAAAATGGATTACACACGTGTTCCTAATGCAGTCTATGGTTCACCAGAGATTGCAACCATTGGGTTAACTGAAAAAGAAGTCAAAGAAAAAGGGATTCCTTATAAAGTATCAACATTCCCACTTATGGCGAGTGGTAAGGCATTAGCAGATAATGAAAAAGATGGATTTGTGAAACTGATTGTTGGTGAAAAATATAAAGAAGTACTTGGTGCACATATCTTCTCATATAATGCATCAGACTTAATTGCAGAACTAGGTGTTACCATGACACTTGAAGGAACTGCATATGAAATTGCATCAACGATTCATCCACATCCAACGTTATCAGAAATCATTATGGAAGCTGCACATGGTGCAGTTGATAAACCTATTCATATGTAATAGTTAAAGAAACTGAGTCTTCAGTTTCTTTTTTTTATATCTCATTTGATAATATTCATTTTTCATTCTTTGTGTTAAAATAGCAACAAGGGGCGAAATACGATGAAATATTTATTAATGTACAACCCAGTATCTGGGAAATCACACTTCAAATCATATATACCAATGATCAAAGAAGAGTTTGCTAAAACAAATCATGAACTCACTATTTATGAGTCAAAAGCACCTAAGGATTTAAAAGAGGTTGCTACAAAAGAGGCAGCAAACTATGATGTTTTTTTAGTTGCAGGTGGTGATGGAACGATTAATGAAGTCCTTAATGGTATCATGCAAGTAGAAAAAAGACCAACACTAGGTTTATTACCAAGTGGAACAGCGAATGATATTGCTGCAATCCTTGGTATCAATAAAAATATTAAACGATCTTTAAAGTATTATTTCAATGAACAACCTGTGCTTATGGATGTTAATCAAATGAATGATTTATACTTCTTATACACTGCTGCATCAGGTGTTCTAACAAGAATTAGTTATGATATTCCAAGAAGATTATTGAACAAATATGGATATCTTGCGTATGTGTTTGAAGCAATGAAAGACTTCCAAAAAGATTATCGATATCCCATTAAAATTACATGTAACGGAGAAAGTGTTGATTGCGAATGTATGATGGTCTTAGGCTTATCAACGAATCGTGTAGGTGGTATGACACTTTATAACTTCGCTAAATCGAAATTAAATGATGGATTATTTGAATTAAGATTCTTTAAACGTGTTAGACATTTCTATCGATTTAGACTCATGTCTTCATTTATTAGAGGTGGAAGAAAGTTAAGAGAAGATTTACATCTAGCATCAAATTACTTTAAGATTGAAACCAATCCAGAAGTTAATTGGAATGTCGATGGAGAGTTTGCGATGAAAGGTAACATTGAAATTCGAACATATAAAGAAGCACTTTCTATATTTGCTTCTCCAAAAAGAAAGAAGAAATATTTCTAATGAATAACATCAAAGAAAAACAAGATCAACATGAATCGATGATTCAAGCAGTCAAGTTTTTCTTTTTTTCTCTCTCAGCAGGCATCATTCAAGCAATCTCATTTACGTTACTTTTTGAAATAGGTAAACTTATTTATTGGCCAGCTTATCTGATCGCACTAACGCTATCTGTTTTATGGAATTATACATTAAATCGGAAATTTACATTTAAATCTGCAAATAACATACCGATTGCTATGTTAAAGGTTGCCCTATTTTATGCAGTTTTCACACCGCTTTCTACATGGTGGGGAGATGCATTAACTAAAATTCATTGGAATGAATATCTTGTATTATTCTTAACCATGGTTACTAACCTGATTACAGAATTTCTCTATACGAAATATTATGTGTATAAAAATAGTATTAATAGTGCGATACATAATGACATGCTAGTATGAAATAGATTAAAGACTTGAATTGAAATCAAAATATGATTTCTTTTTTATTATTTTTATGATTTATTATGATATACTAAGTATAAAATAACGATGATGTGAG
>SBGC01000130.1 GCA_006226985.1 Bacillota bacterium
AAGAACTCGATCAACTTGAAATGAGACTTCATATGGCAACGCATCATAAAGAGGAACTATATCAAACAAAATCATAAATCACAGAGGTGATACAATGAAATATGTGTATAAAAGTTTTATGGGTTATATTTACTATATTTTAGAAAATAATCAGCTCACATCGATGTATATTAGTGATGTTGATGAAGGTATAAAAGAAGAGAATATAGCTGTCAACCAAGAACTTAAGGCGTATTTTGAAGGAACAAAACATACATTTGATATTCCTGTATTGTTTAATCATGGAACAAAGTTTCAACAAGATGTTTGGTATGCCATGTTAGACATACCTTTTGGACAGACACGATCGTATTTAGACATTGCTAAATCGATAGATCGTCCAAAAGCAGTTAGAGCTGTTGGTCAAGCATGTAAAAGAAATCCAATTGGTATCGTTGTTCCATGTCATCGCGTCATTGGAAGTGATGGCAGTCTTACTGGATACTCAGGAAAGAACTTTATTCATGTGAAACAAAAATTGCTTGAACACGAAAGAAGATTTGTATAATAATGGACAAACTAACTAAAATTAGAAGAGATTTACATCAAATTCCTGAATTAGCATTTGATTTATTTAAAACACATGAATATCTTATGTCGATACTTAAGAAACTGAATTTCGAGTTAGAAGTTGTCGCAAAAACAGGGATTATCTGCTATCGTAAAGGTGAATCACGTGATGCAATCGCCTTTCGTTCAGATATGGATGCATTACCTGTAACAGAGATGACAGGTGTTGATTATCAATCACAACATGATGGATCAATGCATGCCTGTGGACATGATGGACATATGACCATGCTTTTAGGTTTTGCTGAATATATTTCTTCATTAAAAACATTAAAAAAATCAGTTGTTTTAATCTTTCAACCTGCAGAAGAAGGTCCTGGAGGAGCGAAGATTATTTGTGATACAGGTATATTTGAAAAATATCAGATTAAAAACGTTTTTGGAATCCATTTATATCCCAATTTAGAAGAAGGTTTATATGGTTTAGTCGATGGACCCATGATGGCTCAAAACAGTGAGTTTGATTTAGAAATTATTGGTAAATCAGCACACGCTGCTCAACCACATTTAGGACATGATGCAATTTTAGCTGCATCACATCTCATATCTAGTTATCATAGCATCGTTAGTCGTTTCGTTAATCCACTACAGTCAGGTGTATTAACAGTTGGAAAAATAAACGGTGGTGAAGCTCGCAATATTATTGCTAATCACGTCAAGATTTCAGGAACCATTCGAAGCTTTCATGATGAAACACATCAGATGATTAAAAAGAAGATGAAAGATATCGATGAAAGTATTGAAAAAGCATATGAAGTTAAAATTCATCAGCACATTGAAGACTATTATCCAGTTGTCAATAATGATCACGATTTATTCAATCAACTTAAAGAATCTTTACCAACATCATCATATACTCAAATTGAACCGATGATGACTGCTGAAGATTTTGCATTTTATCAGAAAAAAGTACCTGGTGTATTCGTGATGTTAGGAACACAAAATAAATTATTAGGATATACACATCCACTTCATAGCTGTTACTTCAATTTTGATGAAAAAGTTTTAGCAAAAGGAATAATGTTATATCAACATATATTTAAAATGCTTGGTGGTATTTAAATAAAAAAAGTGGGAGCTGATAGCTACCACTTTATTTTTTTTAGCACTTACTTAACATCAGGTATGAAACGGACTAAGGCTCTATGAAGCGATGTAGGGTCAATTGGTTTGACCAAATAATCATTCATACCAGCACTTAATGCAAGTTCTTTATCTTCTAAACTAGCATTACCTGTCATCGCGATAATAGGTGTTTTTTGATTAAATAATCGGATATTTTTTGCTGCTTCAATACCATCCATGACAGGCATCTGAATATCTAAAATAATTAAGTCAAATGTCGTGCGTTTAGCTAAATCTAAAGCTATGTGTCCTTGATCTGCAAGTGTTACCTTCATACCCATATTCTCCAAAATACTTTTGGCAAGTTTTTGATTGAGTATGTTGTCATCAGCAAGTAAAATGTGACTACCTTTTCTAGGTACCGTTTTATGGAGTTCATCTATACTTGCTTCTAAATTATCTTTTTCTGTTGATAGAGGAATCATAAGGGTAAATTCAGTACCATCATTTAGTGATGAAATGACTGATAAATTACCTTTCATTAATATGGCTAACCGTTTTGAAATCGATAATCCGAGTCCTGTTCCACCGTATATTCTTGATGTAGATATATCAGCTTGTTCAAAATCATTGAAAAGTTTTTTTAATTGAACTGGTGTCATACCTATACCAGTATCCTTTACTTTGAATTCAAACTGAAACTCTTCAGCATGATAAGTGTCTTTCGCTGAAACAACCAAACTAATACCACCGGTTTCAGTAAACTTAATTGCATTACTTACTAAATTGATTAAAACTTGTCGAATTCGATTTTCATCGCCAACTAAGAAGTTTGGACAATGAAGTGTTTCTATATCAAAATAAAGTCTTTTTTGTTTAATCGTTTCATCAAAAATATCTTTAACTGAGGATAATAACTTATCGAGTCTAAATCCAGTATGTTCAATAACTATTTTTCCTGCTTCAATTTTCGAAATATCTAAAATGTCATTAACAATCGATAGGAGATGTTTAGAAGCTTCATTGATTTTATTGACATAGTCTCTTTCTTCAGATGGAAGATCACGTGTAGATAGTAACTGAGCATATCCCATAATGGAGTTCATCGGAGTGCGAATCTCATGGCTCATGTTTGAAATGAATGAACTTTTTGCTATTGTGTTCTCGTTAGCAAGGTGTAATGCTTTTTCTAAATCTTTTATTTTTTCTTTAGCAAACGAATCGATATTGATTTGAAATTGTTCTAAATGTTCAACTTTTTCAAGTGGATTTGTCATATCTTCAATAAAACCAATGATATAAGGTTCATGATTTATGATAGTATGATTCATATGTGTTAAAAATGTCTTATATGTTTGATCAATGTTGATCCTAAAGGTAGCACTTAAACCATCCTGTTCACGAATGACTTGTTGCATAGTTAGTTGTATTAATTCAAGATCCTCAGGATGAATATGATGGAAGAGAAAATCCTTATTTAGTTCATTTTTTTCATTCAGTTTGAAAACAAGTTCTGATCCATCTTCGAAAGCAATATTTCTTGATGAGATATGATATGTGAAAATTGCTATGCGATGCTTATGAATGATATGCTTAATGTATGTTTTTGAAAATGAATAAGCTTCATTGATATGTGAAACAATCTTATGTAGTTCACGTTGTTTTAAAAAATCGAAAATATTTAAAATTTGCTGAATAAATAATTCAGAAAATGGCCTTGTTGAAACCTCAAAACGGATGATACCAATTTGTGTATACTGATGAAATAAGGGAACATCAATTGCTTGATTCGTATTTTCTATATCAAAGAAATGTGATACCTGGTTTTGTGTTAAAATAGATGTATTCAAGTGATCAATGAAGATCATATTTTCTTCAGTAAACTTAGCTAATTCTTTATCGAAAAATTGCTTATTTTTAACGGTAATTTCGTTTACTTTGGCAGATCCAAACTCAATACTTGTTTGAATGATATCTGCTTGATTAAAAATGAGTAAATGGAGATGATCATATGCCTTTTGTTTGCCTAAAACAGCATGCATAAACGATAAAAATAGCGATCGGTCTTTATCTTGAAAGAAGTCCATCTTTTCATATTTTTCGTATATCATTTTTCGTGTTTCTATTAAGTTCTTTAAGCTGTTATTATCATCTGGAAACATAAATACCTC
>SBGC01000053.1 GCA_006226985.1 Bacillota bacterium
GATGGTGCAAACGAACCAATCACTTTGTGAAGATGGTTTTCGAGCCTTTTGGTCGATATGTAGATCAAAACGTCAATTCCGCGTTAAGGATTTTGAGTGCTAGGAATTTTCCTAGAACTAAGGTGGTACCGCGATCATTTCGTCCTTAGATTTTTTTAAGGACGAATTTTATATTTTATGGAGGGTTTAATCATGAACAAAACGTATTACTTAACTACAGCAATTGCATATAGCTCAGCAATTCCACATATCGGAAATGTCTATGAGGCTATTTTAGCTGATGCCATTTGTCGCTTTAAGCGATTAGATGGATATGACGTCCTATTTCAAACAGGAACAGATGAACACGGACAAAAAATTGAAAATAAAGCAAAAGATAATGAACTATCTCCACAAGCTTATGTGGATCACATTTCATCTGAAATAAAGCGCATTTATGATAAAGTCAATGTCTCATATGATCAATTCGTTAGAACGACAGATGATCGACATGTCAAAGCTGTACAGGCTATATTCAAAAAGCTTTATGATCAAGGTGACATCTATCTTGGTGAATATGAAGGCTGGTACTCTGTTTCAGAAGAAGCATTTATTCTTGAAAAAGATATTGTTGATGGTAAAGCACCAAATGGTGATATTCCTGTTTGGACGAAGGAAGCAGCGTAT
This sequence comes from Bacillota bacterium, assembly GCA_006226985.1. GTDB lineage: Bacteria > Bacillota_I > Bacilli_A > Acholeplasmatales > Acholeplasmataceae > Peloplasma. The sequence continues at coordinate 667 of SBGC01000053.1, forward strand.
TTCTTAAGACTTGCTCCTTACCAAGAGAGACTATTAAAACATATCGAAACACATCCAGAATTCATTGAACCAGAATCTAGAAGAAATGAAATGATTCAAAACTTTCTTAAAGAACCCCTTCCTGATTTATCTGTCTCAAGATCATCATTTAAGTGGGGTATCCCAGTTGAGTTTGACCCAGGGCATGTTGTATATGTTTGGATTGATGCATTAAGCAATTACATTACAGGACTTGACTATCATCCTAATCAACCACTCACCGAACAGTATAAAAAATTCTGGCCAGCAGATGTTCATTTGATTGGAAAAGATATTTTAAGATTCCATACGATTTACTGGCCAATTATTTTAATGGCTCTTGGACTAGAACTTCCTAAACAAGTTTTTGGTCATCCTTGGATTTTAGTGAATAAAGGAAAAATGAGTAAATCGATTGGTAATGTAATGTATACAGATGACTTAGTGAGATACTTTGGTGTTGATACAGTACGCTATTATGTATTACATGAAATCCCATTTGCACAAGATGGAAATATTACGTATGAGCTTCTTATAGAGCGAAATAACAGTGATTTAGCTAATACAATCGGTAATCTTGTTAACCGTACGATTGGTATGGTTCATAAATATCGTCAGGGCCTTGTTAAAAAGGTTATACTCGATGAACCCTTTGAATTATCACTGAAAGAAAAGGCATTAGCTACACTACCAGCTATTCGCGATAACATGGATCAACTGAAGGTTGCTGATGCACTTGAAGAGGTTGTAAAACTTGCTCGATTTGCAAATAAATATATTGATGTTTCTGAACCATGGAATTTAAATAAAGATGAAAATAAGAAAGAAATTCTTGATCATGTTTTATATCAATTACTGGAAACAATTCGTTTTGTTGCGGTAACTCTACAACCATTTATTCCAGAAACAGCACATAAAATTGCACATCAAATTGGCGTAACTGATTTATCATTTAAGTCGATTGAACAATTTGGTGGATATGCAGAACAAACACTTGGTAAACCAGAAGTTCTTTTCGAACGCTATGATCTAGCAAAAAAACTTGCAGAAATCTTAGAGGAAAGAAATGAGTAAATTACTTACTTGGGTTAAGTCTGAGAAATTTACAAATTCAGTTAAACCTGAAATCGAAAGACTTGTTGCAGTCATCGTATTTACAATTATTTATGGTATCGGTGTATCATGGTTTTTGGAAGCTTCTGTTGTTCCTTTATACACAGGTGGTATTCCAGGTATTGGACAGCTTGTAAGAGATGCTGCCTATGTGTGGTTTGACTACACACTTAAAGATGATTTCTTAGGTTTATTTGTCATCATCATGAATATCCCTATTTTGATTCTCGGTTGGTTTGGTGTATCACATCGTTTTACCATTCACAGTATTATCTCTGTTGTGTTACAAGCACTAATCATTGGCTGGTTTCCCAAAGTGAATTTCGGTTTAAATAGCGTTGAGCACGCGCTTGCAGCCTCAGTTTTAGGAGGATTACTCATCGGTATTGGTGCAGGTGGTGCTTTAAAATATGGAACATCCACTGGTGGTTTAGATATTGTCGCTCAATATTTTTCATTCAAAAAAGGAAAAACTGTCGGATTTATCTCGATGGCGATGAATGTCACTATCGCTTTACTTGGAGGCTTTATTGTAGGCGGTCATGAAACCACACAAGGTGTTGTCATCACAGGTGGTGTTATAGCTTCATATACTGTGATACGAATTATTATTTCAACCATTATGACAGATAAGATTCATACAGCATACCAATTTTTAGCGGTTGATATTATTACGACAGTACCTCAACAACTTGTTGATGAGATCTTAGTTAAAGTTTATAGAGGTGTGACACTGATGAAAGTAGAAGGTGCATATTCTCATCATGAGAAAACGATGATTTTCGTTGTGATTTCATCTTATGAATTGCATACACTCGTCAGACTAGTTAAACAGGTTGATCCACAAGCTTTTATTGTGACAAGACCCGTAAAAAATGTATTTGGAAACTTTAAGAGAAAGACGATAGCATAAAAGCAGATACCCTCTGCTTTTTTGTTAAAAACGTATTCATTATTCTTTTTTAAATAAGGGGTTTACATTCAAAATTTTCTTTGTTACAATGAAATAGTATTCAATGTATCGTATAATCGACCTAATGTGGAGGTCAAGTTTCTACCGTGATTCCGTAAAAATCGCGACTACGATATGAAAACATCCTTTTTGCTGTTTTCATATGTAGAAGAAGCCACATGAACGTGGTTTTTTTATTTGCAAAATACATGTGAATACAAAACAAAAAAAAGGAGAATAGAAGAAAGTGGAGAGAATTAAAAAGTTCTTCAAAATTGAAGAAAGAGGTACGACAGTTCGTACAGAGCTTATTGGTGGTCTTGTTACATTCCTAGCAATGGCCTACATCTTAGCAGCTAACCCATTTATTTTAGGTGATACAGCTGATCCAATGCCTGTTGGTGGTGTGTTTGTTGCAACTGCAATTTCTGCAGCTATCGCAACAATTGTGATGGGTTTACTTGCTAATTACCCTATCGCACTTGCTCCTGGTATGGGTATTAATGCACTTGTTGCATATGGTGTTATTAGTACAATGGGATATTCATGGGAAGAAGCAATGGCTGCAGTATTTATTTCAGGTATTATCTTCTTAGTGATTTCACTAACATCATTACGTACGCAAATCATTCGAGCAGTCCCTGCTAGTTTGAAAAAAGCTATTGGTGCTGGTATTGGCTTCTTCATCGCGTTTATCGGAGTTAAGAATGCTGGAATCGTTGTAGCGAACCCTGCAACTTTCGTATCACTAGGTGATTTATCAAATCCAACAGTATTACTTGCTTTATTTGGTATCGTCTTAGCATTAGTTCTTTATGCGGTTAGACATAAGATTAATAAGTTTGCTTTAATTATTGCAATCTTAATTACTGCATTTGTTGGTGTTTTAATTGGTTTAATTTTTGATGTAGCAGGTATGCCAGCTTTTGCAGGTGGTTATAGTGATTTAAGTTCTTTTGGTGAAACACTCTTTGGATTCACTAAAGGATTAAGTACAGTCTTTGGTAAAGGTGATCTTTGGTTTGTTATTTTCTCATTACTTTTCTTAGACATTTTTGATACAGCTGGTACACTTATTTCTGTTGCTGAACCTGCTGGTTTACTTGATGAAAATGGCGAAATGAAAGATATCGACAAAGCATTAATGTCAGATGCTATCGGTACAGTTGTCGGTTCAATCGTTGGTACTTCAACAGTAACTTCATATATTGAATCAAGTGCTGGTATTGAATCAGGTGCACGCACAGGTTTATCATCAGTATTAGTCGGCGCATTATTCCTAATCTCTATCGTTGCATATCCTGTATTTTCGATTTTCATTAACTCAGCAGCTTTAACTTCAATGGCTTTAGTTTTAGTCGGTGTATTTATGATGAGTCAACTCAAGGGTATTGCATGGGATGACAAACCATCACTTGCTGCAGCATTTATTACTATTTTAATGATGGTATTAAATTACTCTATTGGTAATGGTATTGCATTCGGTTTTATGACTTATGTATTACTTATGCTTGTTCAAGGTAGATATAAAGAAGTTACATTAACAATGTATATTCTATCTGCAGCATTTGTTGCATATTTTGTAATCAACGCCGTCGTATAAAAATCTAAATATTTCAAATTAACCGCTAAATGAAAGATTTAGTGGTTTTTTTGTTTATCCAGACTAAAAAACATTAAAACGTAAGAAATAAGTAAGAAAATGTAATAAATCATCATGTTATAATAGCATTATAAAACAACCCCCCCACGGCATCATGTTGACTTCACATGGAGGAACAAGATGGCAAAATCTAGTCATACGATTTCAATTCGTTCTTTGATTATCGGCACATTCTTAAGTGTTATTATCATCGGATCAGTAACTATTGGTGTAATTGTTTTTACTAATTGGTATCAATTAGCAGATCGCCATGCCACCTTATTGGCTGATGAAATTACGTCTAAAATTGAAGATGAAGTGAATGACTTTTTATCCAATCCCGAGCATATCAATGAATATAACCGAATCGCTATTAATAATGGTCTCTTTGAAATTGAGAATTTTTCAAATTATGAGACTTTTTTTCTCGATGTCTTAAGGTATCATCACCATGGTATTTTTTCTACTGTATTTGCTGATACAGAAGGCAATATGCATGGTGCGAGATACATTAGTGATAATGAATCGTATCAGGTAGTAAAAGTCAATCAGGATACAAATGGATCACTTGAAAACTATTTTGTCAATGAAGATGGCACTATCGGTGAACTAGCATATTCAATTCCCGATTTTGATCCAAGAGTTTTACCTTGGTATATCGAAGCCATTCAAAGTGAAAAATCTATTTATGTACCTATCCATCAACATCAAAGTGGTGAATTTGTATTTACAGCTGCAACCCCAGTTTATGACACTTCAAATGAGTTGCTTGGTGTATTGTCATCAAGTGTTACCTTTGATCAATTAAATGCATTTTTGGGTTCAACTATGCAGGATATCGAAGGTACAGTTGTTATTTTTGATTTAAATACGGGCCAACTTATCGCCAATTCACTTCGACAACCAAACTATACAGTTAATGGTGATGAAATCAACCATCTTTTGTACACGGATTTAATTCCTATAAGTATGCAAGAAGCTTATCAGCATTATTTAATCTCAAATCAATCAGCATTTAAGTTTGATGGTACAGGTGAAGATTTATACGTCAATGTTACGACATATGAAAATGATGAAATTGGATGGGTTGTATTAAAGGCTATACCAGAATCTTTCTTTATGGAAAAAGTATATCGCTCGCTCAATTTTACAATTATGATAATTCTTTTCGTTTTCTTTATTGGCACGATAGTTTATTTGAAGATAGCTAAAATATTATTCAAATCGCTTGAAGACTTAGCGTCTACAGCACATGTATTTGCACATGGTGATTTAAGCATACGCGCACACAAGCGTCGTAACGATGAGGTAGGTAAGTTAACAGACGCATTTAATCATATGGCAGATCATATGAATCATATGGTTAATAATTTAGAGGATATGGTTAACCAACGAACGAAAGAACTTAAGCATGCAACAGATGAAATAAGTCAAGGACAAGAAAAACTCAAATCCATACTCGACTCAACAGCCGAAGGCATCTATGGTATTGATATTAATGGTGTGTGTACATTCATCAACCAAAGTGCTGTCAATCTTTTAGGATTTAGTAGTGAACAAGAAGTTATCGGGAAAAACATGCATTTACTTATCCATTATCAACATAAGCATGGAGAGCGATATATGAATCATCGTTGTCCAATCGTTGAATCAATTAAACATGGAAATCCTATATATGCCATGAGGGATATCTTTTACAAAAAAGATGGTTCTAAAATCAGAATTCGGTATTCTGCATTTCCACAGTTTTTTCAAGGACAACTGTATGGTGCTGTTGTTTCGTTTATAGATAACACACAAGATATCGAACGCGAAGAAAAGATGGAATATATTAGCTACCACGATTATCTGACTGGCTTATATAACCGAAGATATTTTGTTGAAGAACTCGCTAGAAAAGATCACAAGGACTTTTATCCACTAGGTATCCTTATGCTAGATTTAAATGCTTTAAAACTTTTTAATGATGCATTTGGACACTTTATTGGTGATCAAGCACTTGTTAAATTATCTCGTGTGCTTGAAAGCATTATTAGAGAAGATGGTATTGTGTGTAGACAAGGTGGAGATGAATTTGCAATCATCTTACCACATACATCAGAAGTGGAATTAAATAGCATCAAGCATAAGATTAAAGACACTGTTTCTCAAGTTAGAATAGAAAATGTTGAGTTATCAGTTGCTGTGGGTTATGAATGTAAATACGATGAAAAAACAAAGCTTGATGATATTTTAAAGCAAGCTGAAGATCATATGTATAAAAACAAAATGTCAGAAAGACTGAATGTTAATAATAATGCAATTTTAGCTATTCTTAACACTCTATTTGATAAACATCCATTTGAAAGACAGCACGCCAATGAAGTCAGTCACTATGCAAAACTCATTGGAAAAGCATTAAAATTGAAGTCAAATGATCTACATGACTTATCGATTGCAAGCTTGTATCATGATATAGGTAAAATTTCAATCTCTGATCAAATACTTGATAAACCAGATACACTCAACGATGATGAGTATCAAGAAATGAAGAAACATGCAGAAATAGGTTACCAAATCTTAAAAGCAGCTGATGAGTATTCAGAGTATGCAGTTCATGCATATTCACATCATGAAAACTATGACGGTACCGGATATCCTCGCAAATTAAAGGGAAAAGACATTCCGTTGTTCTCGCGTATTATTAGTGTAGCTAATGCATATCAAAACATGACCACAGATCGACCCTATAGAAAATCCATGTCAGAAGCTGATGCTATTCAAGAATTAATGAGATGTTCTAACACACAATTTGATCCAGAAATCATTGAAGTATTTATTAAAAAAGTATTGAAGAAATAAAAAAATCCCAATTGCTTGGGATTTTTCTTATAGATACGTTCTATTTATTTTTCTTAAGTAACTCGAGTTTATTGAGTCCATAGTTTAATATAATACCTACTACAGCTGCTAAACTCATACCCATAAATGCGGATGTAGAAGTGATTTGTAGAATCGCACCTCCTAAACCGATAACAAGCATTGTTGATACGATTACTAAATTTTTCATATTACCTAAATCAGTTTTATCTTTGATAAGGACTTTTACACCATTTGCAGAAATTAATCCATATAATACGATAGTCATACCACCAATAACTGCCCAAGGGATACTGTTAATGAATGCTTGAATGTAACCGAAGAATCCAAGTAAAACTGCAAAGACTGCTGCTAATCCTGTGACCCACACAGAACCTACTTTAGTAATTGCGATGACACCTGTATTTTCACCATACGTTGTATTTGCTGGACCACCGATTGCAGCTGATACAAATGTTGCAATACCATCACCCATTAGTGTGTTTTGTAAGCCAGGTTCTGCTAAGAAATCATTACCAGTAATTTCTCCTAAGACAACGTGATCGCCAATATGTTCAGCAATTGTTACAAACGCAATCGGTGCAAACATTAAGACTGCGGAGAAATCAAGTGCATAGGAACCAAGGAATGTGAAATTTGGTAACTGGAAGAATCGATAGCCTTCAAATACTGTTGTAATATCGACAACACCAAAGATTACTGCAAATATATAGCCTATGAATATCGACACTAAGAATGGAACAATTTTTAAGAATCCCTTAGCTAAGATTGAAAGGAAAACGACGCTTAAGAATGTGATAATTGCTACTATAGGTATTTTCCATCCATCTGAAGCTACTCGTACAAAATCACCATCTTGATACTCGTAAACATATTTACTAACAGATAAGTTATTATTTTCTGGTAATCTAGGATCTGATGAATATGCTAATACGCGATCACCATCTTCAAAAGTACCAGAAAACGTTCCTGATATAACTTCATAATCGAGTTGATCACCTGTCATGAAGAATACCACACCATTTGTTGTGTCTGCTGGTTCAGTCTTGAACTCCACGTCCTTGAGTAACACAGGCGAATAGTACGTGTCATTTGATCCACTTAATCCTGCCGAACTAATAGCAACTGGAGCAAGCGATAAACCAATAATGATAATCATCGGTCCAATAACAACGGGAGGTAACAATTTTTTTAACCATGCACTACCCACAAAGCGAATAATTAGTGCAATTGCTGCATAGATTAAACCAACTACCATAAGTCCAACATAAGCAGTCGTAGCTCCTGCTTGAGATAAGACAGCAGCACTTATCGCTGGAATGTATGCAAAACTGCTTCCTAAATACACAGGCACTTTAGCTTTTGTAAAGAAAATATAAATTAGAGTTCCGATACCACTCGCTACCAAGGCAACACCGACGTCTAATCCAGTTAGAAGTGGTACAAGCACGGTTGCTCCAAACATTGCAAATACATGTTGTAATGCTAAAATAATCCATCTGCCAATACTTTTTGGCTTTTCATTAATCCCTACAATTAAACCATTTTCGTTCATTTTTAATCTCCTTCGATGATTTTTTGTGTAAGGTCTTTAAACAAAAAAGACACCTGTGGTGTCCTTTAAATGTTTTAGGTATAGTGAAGATTGATACCTTGATGTGCTCACGGGCACAACTTAAAGGACCTTTACTGCTAGTAGTATATCATGAATTTTTTTGAAATCAACCCCTAAAATGATAAAAAAAATGATATCATAAATGTGGTGATGATATGAAAGAAATTATGAATCAAGAACAAATTTCAAGAACTTTAAAAAGAATGACGCATGAAATGATTGAACGCAATCAAGATTTGAGTGATATTGTTTTTTTAGGTATCATGAAAAAAGGATTTCCGATTGCTGAAATCCTTAAGGAAAATTTATTAAAATTTGCAGATGTTGATGCACCTGTTTATCCAATTGATATTCTTGCGTATAGAGATGATATCAAGCATGAAAATCACAACCAAAATCAAACACTTGATGTCCACAACAAAAACGTCATTTTAGTAGATGATGTTTTGTACACAGGAAGAAGCGTTAGAGCAGCAATGGATGCTATTGCCGATTATGGGAGACCCAAGCAAATTCAACTAGCGATTTTAATTGATCGCGGGCATCGAGAATTACCGATTCGAGCTGATTATATAGGCAAAAACATACCTACAAGCAAAAATGAAAAAGTCATTGTAGATATGCAAAAACACATCATTTATATTGATGAACTGAAGTGATCTTCATTCATCTTTTTTTTGCCGTTCATAAATACGATTTTCATCAAGAATCCATCTCTAAATAGTTGACAATTATCGTTTAATATAGTAATATGACATAGGTACATATATTTTAATCCACTTTTTAGCCCTTATTTCATAAAAATAAGAATATAAGGAGAAACAGCAATGAAAACATTTATGGCAAACGCACAAACCATAACTCGTAAATGGTATGTCGTCGATGCAGAAGGAAAGACGCTTGGTCGTCTCGCAACGGAAGTTGCAACAGTGTTAAAGGGTAAACATAAACCAACCTATACTCCTCACGTAGATAATGGTGACTATGTTATCGTCGTTAACGCAGAAAAAATTGAATTAACTGGTAAGAAATGGGACAAGAAGATGTATTATACTCACTCTGGATATTCCGGAGGTCTCAAGACTACAGCAGCTAAAGATGTTATGGCTAAATTCCCAACTCGTATGGTTGAAAAAGCAATTGTTGGTATGTTGCCACATACTCGTTTAGGTGAACAAATGGCAAAGAAACTCTTTGTTTATGAAGGCCCTGAACACAAGCACATAGCACAACAACCAGAGAAATTGGAGGTATAACACATGGCTAAAGAAAAAGTACAATATTTAGGAACAGGTCGTCGTAAGAGTTCTGTTGCACGCGTTATCCTAACCAATGGAAAAGGTGAATTCGTCATCAATGGTCGTACATTTGAAGACTACATTCCATCAGCAGCAACAAGATTAGACGTTATTCAACCATTATCATTAACAGAAACAGAAGGCAAATTTGATATTTTTGTTAACGTATATGGTGGAGGTCTTTCAGGACAAGCAGGAGCAATCCGTTTAGGTATTACTCGTGCATTAATGGAAGTTAATCCAGACTTACGTCAAACACTCAAACCAGCAGGTCTCGTCACACGTGATCCACGTTCTAAGGAACGTAAGAAGTATGGTTTAAAGAAAGCTAGAAAAGCATCACAATTCTCAAAACGTTAATGTGTTGGGACCCATTTGGGTCCCTTTCTTTTTTTATGTTATAATAGTTTTGGATTAAAGAGGTAATTATGAAGCTGAATGTAAAAAACACGATTTATATTGGACTCATTTTCTTTATTATTTCATTGTTTTGGCAATCATATGACTTACTCATCGCACGAACACTTATTGATAAGTTTGGTTTAAACCAAACATGGTCAGGAGTTGTGATGGCATTTGATAATATCATGGCGGTTATTTTACTCCCTCTTTTTGGTGCTTTATCAGATAAAAGCAATTCAAAAAAAGGAAGAAGAACACCTTATATTATTGTAGGTACAATTATTGCTGCATTTGCATTCATGGCTTTATCGTATACTGATTATAAACAAACCATTAAAATCAATCAAACCGATATCGTTGAAACACATTATAACGTAGCTTTTGATCCTAATGCAGATACTGATCAATCTAGTCATTGGTACATGGTGGTTGATATCATGTCAAATGAAAGAGAGATTGCTCAAATTAGTGGATATATCAGTTTATCTGAGTATAACGAATGGGAACAAACCATTAAAGATCCTATGATCGCTATTTTAGATGATAGTGGTGATACACTCGATAACAGAGAATTATCACTGATTCGCGATTTATATTATACATATTTATCCGAAAGAGCTTGGGAGTTAACATCGACTGACACACTTAATTTATTTATTTTTGGAATAATTTTGTTTATTGCTTTAGTTGCTATGGCAACATTTAGATCACCCGCAGTTGCACTCATGCCAGACATCACCATTAAACCACTTCGTTCTAAAGCGAACGCCATTATTTCATTAATGGGTGCTATTGGTGGTATATCCGCTGTTTATGTCATCATGTTATCTGGATTAAATAAAAATGCTTATGATGATCACGTGATTGTCTATATCGCAATTGGTATCATCATGCTTGTTGTTTTAGGTGTTTTCTTATGGAAAGTTAAAGAACCTGAACTTGTTAAAGAGAAAATCGTTCTAGAACAAAAATATGCAAACCTTATAAAAGAACAAGAACCTGATTATGTCGATCCTAAATTAAATACATTCAAGCGTCGAAAATCATTATATTTCTTACTCGCAACTATTTTCTTATTATTTATGGGATATAATGCAGTCATGTCTAAAATTGCTGATTACATGCCAAAAGTTCTTAACTTGAATTTCTTTGATTTTCCTTTCATTGTTGCACAAATGATTGTCTTAATAAGCATCATCCCCATCGGTATTCTCTCAACTCATTTAGGAAGAAAGAAAACGATATTATTAGGAATCTTATTACTAACATCCTCCTTAGGAACTGTGTTTTTCCTACCCGAAGGTAATGCATGGTTAACTGCAAGCATTGTTGCTGTTGCAGGTATGGGATGGTCGATGATTAGCATTAATACATATGTCATGGTCGTCGAATTAGCTAAAGGTTTAGATGTTGGTAGATATACAGGATATTATTATGCAGCATCCATGACAGCACAAATTATTACACCTATTTTGTCAGGATATTTCATGGACAACCACGAACTAAAACGATTAACATTATTTCCATATGCAACACTGTTTGTTTTTTTAGCGATGTTAACCATGTTATTTGTTAAACAAGGTGAAGCAAAGATGATTAAAAAAAGCTTACTTGAAGCATATGATATCGAAGGAGATGTCTAAATGAAGATACTCATCATTGGTTATTCAGGATCTGGTAAATCGACATTTGCAAAAAGACTTAGTGAACACTATCAAATTCCTCGTTTACACATCGATAGAATTTTTTTCGCGCCTAATTGGAAAGAAAGAGATAAGAAGATTGTAGAATCCGAGATTAGAGATTTCATTAAACAAGATGATTGGATTATTGATGGAACGTATCGCAAGCTTGCTGTTGAAAGATACCAAATGTGTGATCAGCTTTTCATCTTCAATTTTAACCGCTTTAAATGTCTATATGGGGCGATATATCGCAGAATCAAGTATCACAATCAGAACCGTGATACAATCGCTCCTGGATGTAAAGAAAGACTCAATTTTTCATTCTTTATGTGGATACTCCACACGGGAAGAAAAAAAGATTCAAGACAACTCATGAAAAGAAATATGGAAGAATATAAAGATAAAGTTGTTGTTTTTAAAAGTAGAAGACAAATCAATAACTACTTAAGAAAAATTGGCTATCAAGGCTCACTTAAATATGAATAAATTCATATAATGATTGTGAAAAGAAACATTATATCGTATAATAAAATAGCATGTAAGGATGGGATCATATGAATAAAGTCAGAGTGCGATATGCACCAAGTCCAACTGGACTTCTACATATAGGAAATGCGCGAAGCGCACTATTTAATTATCTATTTGCACGTCACTTCGGTGGCGATTTTATTGTCAGAATTGAAGATACAGATGTCGCTAGAAACGTCGTAGGTGGAGAAGCTTCTCAACTTAACTACTTATCTTGGTTAGGTCTTGAATGGAATGAATCTCCTGACAAAGGTGGTCCATACGGTCCATATCGTCAGTTAGAAAGATTATCTCTTTATCAGAAGTATGCAAATGAGTTACTTGATAAAGGATTAGCTTATAAAGATTTTCGTGAAAATAGTGATAAGTTTGCTATTCGATTTAAGGTTCCTCAAGATATTGATTATGTCTTTAAAGATATGGTTCGTGGAGAACTAAAGTTTAATAGTAAAGATATCGAAGATTGGATTATCATGAAAGATAATGGCATTCCTACATATAATTTTGCTGTTGTTGTCGATGACCATCTCATGGAAATTACACATGTTTTACGTGGCGAAGAACATATTACCAATACACCTAAACAAATGATGGTATATCAAGCATTTGGATGGGAAATACCAACATTTGGTCATATGACAATTATCGTGAACGAACAAAAGAAAAAGCTATCTAAACGCGATAAAAATGTTATTCAGTTTATATCAGAATATGAACAAATGGGTTATCTACCAGAAGCGATGTTTAACTTTATTACATTACTTGGTTGGTCACCAACAGATAATCAAGAAATTTTGACAAAAGCAGATATTATTTCTAAATTTGATCCAGCAAGATTATCAAAAGCACCCGCTATGTTCGATAAAGAAAAACTCGCATATGTCAATTCAAAATATATCAAACAACTACCTGTTGATGTCTTAGCTGAAAAAGCGAAACCCTATTTAGAAAAAGCAGGTATTACCATTCAAAGTGAGTCATGGTTGAAATTATTAGTCGGTATTTTCCAAGATCGAATGACTTACATTGGACAAATTGTTGAATTATATCACGCGTTTTTTCATGATGTGTTTGTCTTAAATGAAGAAGCATACCAATTTCTAGTTGATAATACTTCAGAAACAGTTTTACAAGCATTTTTAACAAATCTCGAGCAAAGCGATTTTTCTTCTGAAGAAATTGAAGCCTTAATTAAAAAAACAGGTGTTGATACCAACACGAAAGGGAAACCTTTGTTTATGGCATTAAGAATTGCTACAACAGGTGATATGCATGGTCCAAGTTTACCGATATCACTTGCATTATTAGGAAAAGATATGGTCTTAGGAAGACTTAAACAAACTATTTTAAAACTTAGAGGTGAGTTATGAAACGAATTTTTGGCATATTAGTGATTGCATTAACACTTGTTGCACTTATGGGCTGTAAAGATAATGATTCAAAAGTTGAAGCAACCATTACTGACTTAACTAACGAAGTTAAAACGATGTCATTTGTCATGACTATTACAGATCCCAATAATGAAATCACAGGAAATATCACTGTAGAGTTAACTGCAGTACAAACACAATCAGTCATTTCAACACGAACAACGAATAAAGAAGCACTTGTTGAAGGTAAACAAACCTTTGACTATATTAACTTAACACCTTCAACAGAATATCGTATAAAAATTACAGCTGCTGTTGGTAAAAAAGCTGTGACACTCGCTGTTACTGAGTTTTTTACGAAAACAGAAGATAGCACCATTACAACCGTTGAACAATTTTTAGACATTGTTAATAATCGTACAGGTAATTATGAGTTAGCAAATGATCTTGATTTTACAGGTGTTGAATTCACACCCATGTTTTTACAAGCATCAAGCGGTTTTGCAGGTAACTTCAATGGTAATGGACATGAACTTTCAAATATTACGTTTAAATCAATTGATTCATATTCAGGTATCTTTGGTAATATCAGCACTGGGAAAGTATCGAATCTTGTTTTAAATAATGTCAATATTGGTACAGAAGAAACGCCATTAACGATTAATAAAGCATCACGTATTGGCTTACTTGCTGGTTACATGGGATCTAATGGATCAGAGATTTCAAATATTCAAGTCATTAATTCAAACATCTATGTTACATCATCATCAACAATTAGTTTATATGTTGGTGGCTTAGTGGGAGAAAGTGTTTTAGGTAATATTCAAGATGTTACACTTAATCAAGTTGAAGTCAATGTGACATCCACATCAACTGGTACAGTTAAAGTTGGTGGAGTTGTTGGTTTCATGTCAGATAGTTCAAGCTTTACAAGACCTATTTTAAAAAATATAACATCTAATGCGAACGTTTCATTTATGTTTGCTAATACAAGAGCAATCGATAAATCATTATCTCACATCATTGGTGGCGTTGTTGGTGACAATAATGCACAACAAGTGAATGTATCTGTTGAAAACATTCTTAATTCTGGAAATGTTCATGTAGATATCGATTTTGGTGATTTAGAAGTGTTAAGCGATCAAAGCTATACGCTAAATGTTGGTGGTTTAGTTGGTCGTAGTTATTCAAATATTAAAGCAGGTATTTATGCTGGATCTATTAATATTAACCATGATGCACATGCAAATGATGTTAAGGTTTCTAGAACATTTAATGTTGGTGGTCTTATTGGAACATATGTGATATCAAATAATCAAAGAGTGACTGACCAGTTGCTACGTCTAGGCGATAATCAAAGCTTAACGGTTACATATACAGGTGTCGTTAACTTACGTATTTCACATACAATTGCTAATAAAGATTCACAATCAACAATTACAGTTCATCACTTTGGTGACCTGGTTACTCTTGTAAATACTGTATCAACAGCTGATTTAGACACATCAATCATATTAGATACACTTGATGCATACTTCACATCAACGTGGTTAGAAAATGTCTATGATGATTTCATTGCAGAATAAGTAAAGTATCATACATATCAAGAGCTATAGATGTCAATATCTAAAGCTCTTTTTTATTTTTATCATTGAATGAAAAAAAGATATATGTTAAGATTTCTCTATACCAATGAAAGGTGGATTTATCCATGTCACTATTCTTATCCTTATTACCAGCACTCATCATGATTACGCTCGTTATTTTTACCAGAAAAGTGCTTTTAAGCCTAAGTGTAGGTATCATATTAGCTGCACTCATTATTTCAGATTGGCAAATCATCGATACATTTAGATATTTAATTGATGATTTTTATAGTATTGTTACGAGCTTCGATTGGTATTTACCTATTTTGGGTTTTGTCATCTTTATAGGTGCTATCACATCTGTATTAACACTCATCGGAAGTGTTTCAGCTTTTGCTAGTTGGTCAGTTTCAAAAGTTAAAAATCCTGTAGCTGCTCAAATACTTACATGGATGTTAGGACTTATTATATGTATTGATGATTATTTAAACACACTCGTCATCGGTGAAGTCTCAAAGCCTGTAACAGACGAATATAAAGTATCACGTGCCAAATTAGCCTATATCATTGACTCCACATCAGCACCTGTTGTTATCTTAATGCCAATTTCCACGTGGGGTGCATATATTATTTCAGAGATTGCAAGTAATTTTAGTAGTGAAGGTTTTAACGATTATTCAGGGTTCTCTGGCTTTGTAAAATCTGTTCCCTATCAATTTTATCCAATCATAACAATTTTCATGGTATTACTTATCATCTATTTTAAGATCAATTTTGGTCCGATGAAAAAGTTTGAAGAACATGCTGAACAGGGTGATGACATCACCAAAATTAAAGTGACAGAAGTTGTTGATGAAAAAGATATCAAAACAAAAAAAGCAACCCATTGGTCACTTATTGTTACAGTCGTCATTTTAATTGTTTCAACCTTGTTTACGATGTTAATCAATGCTGGCTTTAAATTTTCTCAATTATTTGATCAAGATATTACCATTCCTTTATTTATTGGAGGATTGACTTCATTTATTACTGCACTTATTTATGCCTTTATGTATAAAGAAGTGAAACCTAAAAAAATCTTAGAGACAGCTGGTTTAGGCATGCTTGGTATGATTCGATCAGCAGTTGCTATCTTAATACTCGCTTGGATGGTAGGTAATGCAATTAAAGGATTAGAAACCGGAGATAAAATCGCAGAAGTTGTTCTTAATGTAAATTTCATGAATGCATTATTACCGGTTGTTATGTTCTTAATTGCTGGAGGTATCGCATTTTCTACTGGAACAAGTTGGGGAGCATTTGCGATATTGCTACCAATAGCGATACCCATTGCAGCACAATCTGCACCACATTTTATGCCTGTGATGATTGCAGCTGTTCTTGGAGGAGCTGTCTTTGGTGATCATGCATCGCCTGTCTCTGATACAACGGTGCTATCTGCAACTGGAGCACAGTCAACATTGCACGCGCATTTCATTTCACAATTGCCATATGCACTTATTTCTGCTTTACTTGCATCCTTAAGTTATGTATTATATGGCATAACTGAAAGTTTAATCATAACATATCTCTTTATGGCTTTATCACTTGCTGGATTTGTGTATGTTTATAAGTTATTAAAACAAAAATCAACCTAATTGGTTGATTTTTTTCTAAAGACCCAATGTTTTTGTATGAAATAACTAATGACAAATAATGTGCCATCAACAACAAGTTTAACATAGGTGATGAAACTGAATATATGAGCTAAAAATGTGACAAGGAAAATACTTGAAAGTAACTGTATCACATATAAAATTCCATATTTTATGAGTTGTGATTTAATATTTTCACGATTATTAAAGCTCCATAAGCGATTCATTAAGAAATTGTAATAACCCGATATAAGCCGTGCAGTTATACTTGCAATAGCAACCGATTCTAGAAGCGTTCCTTTTAGAATTAATATCAGCAGTGTAAATATACCAATATCAATAACTGCACTAGAAATCGATGCGAGCGTAAATCGAATGGGCTGTTTATAGATTAATATCGAATCTTTAATCGGTTTAAAATGGGATGCACGATTGTTTTCAATATATATAGTATCAATATCCACATAATACATGGGAAAACCAGATTTTGCTTGTTTGGTTAAAAAGACCATTTCATAATCATATCGGTTTTCTTTAATCCCTAAAGCATCTTCAGTAAGCAAGACAGGGATAGCTCTCAATCCTGTTTGTGTGTCAGGACACGATACACCTGTTGATAAACGAAAGTAAAACGATGAAAAAATGTTACCAAGTTTACTTTTTAACGGTATACCTTTTTGTCGATGCTTTCTGACGCCTAAAATGAAATGATTGGGATACTCAATTGATTTTTCATAGATATTAAAAATATCTTGAGGTAGATGTTGTCCATCTGAATCACATGTAATATATGCATTGATATCTTTGAATCTTTTTTGAGCTTCTTGGATACCTGATTTAATTGCTGCACCTTTACCTAGATTTGTTTCGTGTGTAACGACGATACAATCAAGATTTCCTGCAGTTTCAAATATTTCACGATAGAGAGATCCACTACCGTCATCGATGACAATAATAGGTCCAATAGGGTATGCTTTAAGGTCCTTTATTAAACTGATGAGTGATAAAGTAGGTTCATATGCAGGAATAATAATAATGTTCATGTTTTAGCCTAGTTTCTTTTGTTTTATGAGTTGTAGAATATATAGAAAAACTGTCACTACAAAGATAAAAATTGCTACATAGTAAAAAATATTAACAACATCGTTAGATGTTCCATATATATAGAAAATGCCTTGAAGAAGTAATCCTGAAACCAAGGTTGTAATGCCCATGCCCCAGACATCAAAAATCATTTTCTTTGGTATAGGAATATATTGACTTATATAAGCCAAACCATAACCTAATAATAGTGGCATCAAAAATGCAATCCGCATATTGATTGAAGTTACACCGTGTGAAAACTGTTCATAAACAATCGTAAAAAGAAGTAAACCACTACTATACATGAGATATTGTTTCATCATTTTATTTAACATGATCTTATCCGATGACATAGACACAGTCACCTACCCGTCTTTCTTTACCATCACTAGGTGTATTGATGATTTTACCATCAAAATACATGGTTGCGGATCCACCACCATCAAAATTATAGGCTTCTTGTGCACCTAACATGAGCATGATTTGTCCAAACTCATAAATATCGACGCCTACAGAACTATCGATTCTACCATCGATGGTAACAAACATATACCTAGTATCAGATACCCAACCAAATCCAGATCGAGGATTATCTTTCATGTTTCTTGGAATGCCATCTTGTGCATTCGATACAACCACAGAGTTTTTAACTAAAACTGGACCAAATGACCAGAGTTGCCACGCCCCATCATCCAGTAAGGTCTCAACATTTGCGCTATTTTCAGGGAAACTTGATACGCTACCATCACGCCATAAGACAGCTGCGTTTCTATAGGATATGGTATCTCTTAGAAATTCACCATTACGAATGACTAAACCGTAATCATAATGATTAGCAAAATCTGAGTTGATCGCGAATATGGCGTCATATTTTTCAGCCATCGTTCTGACGGTTTGCACGTAGTTTCTTCCACCGAAAACATTATAAGCAAACGCATTTAATATGAGTCGTGCATCTCTAACAACAACATCTGCAGCATATACATTTGAATCAAAGATTCTGAATTTATAGATCGTAATTAAAGCATGTAAACCTTGATATTCACCAATGACTTCTGCATCTTCTAAAATCATCGGTATTGAACCGGGATGTTCGATAGGATCTAAGTTATCATCCAAAAAATCATAATGAATATCTGGGTCATCAACATAAAAACCCCCATTAGGGATGACAAAAGATAAAAGAAGTATGGTTGTTATAGAGAGTAATAAAATGATGTAATAACTCAATTTAATGATTCGAAATGTCATCAGGTCACCTGCCTAGTAGTTATTTTACCGTATAACTTAATATATGAAAAGACTTATGATGATTTCTTGAACTTTTTATGTTTCAGAATAGATGTCAATGCTTGTCTCAAATGTCTCTTGATGAAGTGTAATGATACGTGCACCTTTTGGAAATCCAGGCATAGCATATTCATAATAACCACTGACGCGTCCGTAGGCTAACATGATACCATCGTTTACGAATGAAAAATCATTTAGGTGATCATGTCCAACAAAGATAGCTTGAGTGCTTTTTAGTGATTTTACCACATCAAAAAATCCATCAGAAATCGGAGGTGAACTAACGTTTTCATTTTTTTCACCTATAAAATTTACTGATTTAGGATTGCTATCGTTATATTCGTTGATAGGGATATGCATAAACACCATACTAGGTATGATTCTATGTTCTTTTATTGTGTAGTATTTAATCGTATTTTTGTACCAATCTAGCTGTCTATAAGACAAAGAACCATAACCCCACGTGGCTTTTTGATCAATGACATATGTTTGATCAATGTGAGAGTCCAGCATAAAAAGAAGCCAGCGCAAGTTTTGATTTAGATCTCTAACTTCAATCACGTAATTTGAATAACCTAACGAAGAAGGTGAGTTCTTAAATAGTAGGTTTTTAGAAGTCTTCATGATTTGATTAATTTGCTTATGAGTAACCCCATCTTCAGTATCATGATTTCCAAAAATATAACTATATGGAATACTATAGGTTTCCATTCTGTCTCTCAATGATTGATAAAGCATAATCGCATGAGGGGACATCGTTTGATCCCCTGTTAATGCGATAAAATCTGGTTGATGCTTATGGATTATATGATCCATTAAATGAAATGTTTTATGATCTTTTTCATCATTCATCAAATGAAGATCAGTGAATTGAATGATGTTTAAAGAAGGTTTGTCCATAACTAAAGTAAGAGGGTGAGCATTCTGCACGATATGATATAAAATATCTTGATAAGAACTAAAGATAAAATCAAAAGATGATTCAATCTCTCTTTTTTTCTTTTTTCTAGCAATAAGACCAGAGTGGATTGAAGCACTTTTTCCAGCTAAACCATCTGATTTTTGATCCCCAATCCAAAGAACCTCATCAGGATTCACATGTAATTGCTTCATTATTTTTAAAAGACCTTCTGCATGAGGTTTTGGTTTCTTCACATCATCAAAGGTTATGATCGCATCAAAAAGTCTATCAATACCCATTAATTTCAGTTCTTCATAGGCAATATTTTTCATCTCGGATGTTACCAAACCTAAAAGATACCCTTCTTTTTTTAATCTCATCAAAAAAGATAGCGTTTGAGGATATAGTTTTAAGTATATGTTTTTATATTCAGTATGCAGATTTGTGACAGAAGATAGATAAAAATCATGCTCACTTTCGTAAAGCATATGAATCACTTCGAGATAAGATTTAGCCAACAATTCATCCTTTTGAATCGTCTTTAACGCTGTTTTAGGTGGGTATTTAGTTGTCAGTTCCTTATAAATTTTTAAGACAAGTTCATCACTATTTAGTAATGTTCCATCCATATCAAAAAGTATCGCTTTATACATGATAACCTCTTAGATGAATATTCATAATACTATTATACGTTTTCTCTTTAATTTCAACCATGATATAATATCGATAAGGTGAATTTTATGAAAATTTCAAAAACACGATTTATAAATTACATGCGTTGCAATCGATATCCATCTTTAGATGAAATCTATCGTGATAAAACAAAAGCCGTCGTATCTTTTTCAGATGATCCAGAATTAGAAGATTTAATGGGTGAGGAAAATAGAGAAAAGGTTTCTTTTTTGTTAGATGATATGTTTGATGAAGAAAATGATGATTTACTTGTCAAAGATGATCCTCAAATGGAGACAATGCTTCCCTATTATAAGCAAATAGAAATTGAAAGTGGGAAAACGATCAAAAATCGCTTCAAAGGGGAAGTCACTTACTCGCTTGATACATATCAACAAAAACGCTTTGAATATGCTTATGAAGGATTTAAGTTTTATTGTTTCTTAGATGGTTATCAAGAAGATAAAGATCATATGCGTGTGTTTGAAGTCAAAGCAACCACGAGTAAAAAATTCATCGAAATAACCTATAAAGATGAACAGGGTGAAAAAAAACCATTGTTCGACTTTTCTCAAGAAGGTATATTAAAGTTACAAGAAGATTTAGGTCACGTAAATAGCGAAGATTACGAAAACAAAATAAAAAGATTAATGAATCGTTTTACGAAAGAAGGACGTTATATATACGATATTAGTTATCAACGTTACGTTCTTGAAAAAGCGTATAAAAACCCATTAAAAGATGTTCAATATTATTTGGTTGTTCTTAACTCTCAATATGTATTTGATGGTACATATAATGAACATAATGAACCTATTTATAAGGATGATCTCGTTGTTTTAATCGATGTGACAAACCTTACAAAACGTATGATGGAAACCATAGAAAATGATATAGAAGTTGTCATTGAAAGATTAAACACCATGAATGCAAATCCAGTTGATTTAGGTATTCATTGTCAACGAAAAGATACACGGCAATGTATGTTTTATCCGATTTGCTATAAACATGTTCCAACATATGATTCTATCTTTACATATTTGAATGGACATCACGGATTTAAAGATGAGCATAACCAAAGAAGAGAGCGATTTGATTTACTAAATGAAGGGTATGTCAACGCAACTGATATTCCTGTAGAATGGCTCAATAGAGAAGATAACGTTATACAAAGAAATGTCATTGAAACACATATTCCTTTCATGGTTAAACACAAAATTGATGCAGGAATCAGTGCTTTGAGATACCCAATTTACCATCTTGATTTTGAAACATTCCCATGTCCTCTCCCTCGATTTAAAGGTGAAAAGCCATATACACAATCATTATTTCAATACTCCATTCATATTGAACACACACCAGGTGTATGTGATAAAGATAAAGACAATTTTGGCTTTATAGCAACCAAGCATACAGACTTAAGAAGAGAGCTTGTTGAATCCATGCTTGATGTGATTAAAGCTGATGGTGGATCCATTATGGTTTATAATCAGTCATTTGAACAAACACGACTAAAAGAGATGGCGATATTGTTCCCCGAATATAAAGAACGACTTTATGATATGATTGATCGATTATTTGACTTAATGCATTTACTAAAAGGAAACCAACGCTTATATAAAAACTTAGGATTTAATGAAGAAGAAGCAAAAGGGATCAACTACTATCATCACGCTTTAAATGGCTCTTATTCAATTAAGAAAGTTTTACCCATTTTTTCACCACTTTCCTATGATCAGTTAGGTGTTAAAAATGGTGTTGAAGCACTTGTTGTATATGCGAGATTCCCCATCATGGATGAACAAACATTTAGAACAAAATATCATGAACTATTTGAATATTGTAAGCAAGACACATGGGCTATGGTCGAAATACTCGATAAGCTTAGAAAGCTATAAAATAACCACTCGAAATGAGTGGTTTTTTGTTTTACAACGCGTTTTCATTAAAACAAAGTTTTATACTCCGATTTCTTGTTATTTTTATAGATTTCTACTATAATAAAACAAAGAGGAGTCTTTTATGTTAAAACTATACAACACACTTACACAAACAATTGAACCTTTCAAGTCCATCAAACCTAATCAAGTCTCAATGTATGTTTGCGGCCCGACTGTATATGGTGACATCCATCTAGGAAATGCTAGACCTGTCATCTTTTTTGACGTTCTCAAACGCTACTTAACATTTATTGGTTATGATGTTTTATATGTCTCAAACATTACAGATGTCGACGATAAAATCATTGAAAAAGCTAAAGAATTACAAGTAAAAGAAGATATTTTAACTGATTTTTATACGAAATCATTTATCGATATGACATTTGCACTAGGAAGTTCACTACCCGATGAGATGCCTAAAGCAACCCTTTTTGTCAAACACATGGTCAAATATATCGATGATTTGATTAAATC
>SBGC01000187.1 GCA_006226985.1 Bacillota bacterium
CACGCATAACCTACATGTCCATCGTATTTTTTATGTGTCTTTTTGTTTTTTCATTAGTCAATTTTAATGATTATCAAAATAATCATACGTTGAATGATGTTCAAGTCTTACGTAAAGTGGATTCTTATCAAGAAGCTCTTGAACTTGAAGAAACTTATGATATTTCACTTGTTTCATATTCTAACTACGGATTTGCAACATATCAAACACACGCAAGTTTATTAGATGAACTTATCTTAGATGATTTCGTCTATTCATCGTATGCTAAACCTATTGGATATGAAAATCAATCCGTTTTTTCTGACCCTTATGCGAATCAACAATACGCACTTGATTTGATGGATGTTGACCAAGCATGGACGATGACTAAAGGATCAACCAGTACGATGATTGCGATTATTGATTCCGGTATTGATACTGATCACGATGAATTTGTTGGGAAACTTTCACCTCTTGCTTATAACTCAAGAACACAACAAGTTGGTTTAACGTATGTTCAAGATGATACTGGTCATGGAACGATGGTTGCTGGTGTTATTGGTGCAAAACATGAAAACGGTGAAGGAATAAAAGGGATTTTAGAAGAAGTTACTTTACTCATCATAAAAGCGAATAATGCAGATAATCCATCTACACCAGATGAAGATGAATCTGGTTTATATTCCGATTCATCCATTATTGAAGCTATCTATTACGCAGTTGATCATGGAGCAGATGTCATTAACCTAAGTTTAGGTGGAACCTATGCGAATCCGCTCACAAGAGAAGCAGTTGAATATGCCACTGAAATGGGTGTTGTTGTCGTAGGAGCAAGCGGAAATGATGGGAATAGCGATCTTTTATATCCTGCATCATTTTCTGATGTCATTTCGGTTGGTTCAGTGGGTGAAACAAGAATTATTAGTGATTTCTCAAATTATAACAATATGGTTGATATATCCGCTCCAGGAGAGGATATCGTCACCACATATTTGAATAATGAATACCGTTCAGCATCAGGAACATCCTTTGCAGCACCACAAGTAACAGGTGTTATCGGTTTACTTTTAGCGCATAATCCTAACCAAACCCCAGCAGAGATATATGAAAGAATTACTGAAACAGCCGTTGATCGTGGGACAGTGGGTAAAGATAATTATTATGGCTATGGCATTATAAATGCTTATCAATCGTTATTATTTTCATATTATATCGTTTCATTTGAAACCTATGGTGGAACCTCAATAGATCCAATCATTGTTCAATCAAATGAAACCTTTACTGTTTTAAACCCTACAAAGGTAGGGCATACGTTTCAAGGCTGGTATCTCGATAGTTCATTTACACAAGTCTTTATGATGGGTTCGACGATGGTTACAAGTGATACACTGCTTTATGCTAAATTTATACCAGATGTTTATACCATCACCTTAATTGGACGCTTAGGTGAACAACAACAACTTGAAAAGAATTACGGTTCAATTGTCACTGAAGATGTTTTCTCTTATGAGGGATATACATTTGGTGGATGGTATTATGATGAGTCCTTAAATAATCCTTATGGAACGGACCTTATCACGTCTGATCTTACACTTTTTGCGAAATTTGATGTCACTCAATTAACAATCTTCTATAGCGTTGATAACAGTATCGTATTTTCTGAACAATTAAGTTATGGCGAAATACCTACATTATATGAACCTAATCCTAATCAAATGACGATAGAAGGTTGGTTTACAGATAAATTCTTTATCAATCCATATGAACCCAATCCTCTTTATGAAGATGTTATTTTATATGGAAAAGTTGATTATACACAGTTACATGTAAGGTATTATGACTATGATGGAATCACAGTCTTACTCTATGAAGTTGTTAGTTATGGAGAATCTGTAACACCTCCAAATGCTCCAGTAAAGCCCAATTCACCTTCTTTATCATTTGAATTCATTGGCTGGAGCGATCAATCAAGCATAGTCACATCGAATAAATCAATTTATCCCCTCTATGAAGTAACATATCATCAAGAAACAGTTTATGTATTACCTCAAATTGATACGATTATATTAGGTGATGATTTTATCGATGAAGGTATCCATTTAATCGATGAAAATCTAGAACTTGAAATTATCGGAACCGTGGATACATCTACACTCGGAAAATATATCATCATTTATAAAGTGCTTTATGAAGATGAAATGATTGATTATTTAATTCGTGTTGTTCATGTGATTGAACCCACAACGGTTGTTGAGATTCATATAGAACCCAATGTGACGACAATATTTGAAGGTGATACTTATGTTGAAGAAGGTGCAACCTCTAATATCGGTGAAGTTGTCATTACAGGTGAAGTTAACACGAATCTTCCAGGAACGTATGAAATTAAATATCAAGTGACAATCGATAATAAAACAACAACCAAAGTTCAATTTGTACATGTTATCGAACATCAAGAGGTAAGCATCGATCAAGCATACATACATAAAGAAGATGAGGTGGAAATCTAATGAGAAAAATACTATGGATTCCTATCCTTATCAGTGTTTTATTACTCTTATCAGGATGTATTGAACCATCACTTGATAAATTAACGATTACGTTAAATCCTGGTGTTGACACTATTGACCTTGGTGAAACCTATCAAGACCCAGGTGCAACGTCATTATATGGATTTATTGATGTGGAAGTGACGATTAAATCAAATAACCTTAATATTCATGAAGAAGGCACCTACGAGATTGTTTACTTAGCAACGTACAAAACGATTTCAAAAGAATTAAAAAGAATTGTCACAGTCATTGATCAAACACCACCTATTCTTATGTTAAATCCAGGTATTGATACCGTTATTTTAGGTGAAACATGGATAGATGCTTATGTGGTGGTAACCGATAATAGTGGGTTAAACATCACCGTTGAAGTAACAGGTGAAGTCAATACAAACGTAAAAGGAACATATATCATTACATATCGTGCATTTGATCAAAACGAAAACGAGTCGATTATCTATCGTTACGTTGAAGTAATTGATTTAAATGATATTGAAATTGATTAAAAAAGACATTATGGTGTTAAAGCCTTGTCTTTTTTTTTGATTATACTATAATGAAGGTATAGAGAGAAGGGGGTTTTACCATGTGTTTTTTTAGAAAGAAAAAAGCAAAAAAACTAGCTCTTGAACAAGAAAGATTGAAGAAAGAGCAAGAAGCAAAGGCAGAGCAAGCGAAAGCTACTCAGCAGAAAGTTGAAGTCGCTCAACCTCATGTTGAAGTGAAGAAGGAAGCACCTATTGAAAAAGAAGCACCAAAGCAAGAACAACCAACTCCTAAGCCAGCTCCAGCAAAAGAAGAAAAACCTGCTGATGTAAAAGAGGTAAAGAAACCTCAGGTTAAAAAAACAGCACCAACGAGCAGTGATGATGTTTCTGAAGACGAAATAAAAGGTGAAAAAGCTTCGAAGATACCTAAATATCATGTCTCACAAAATAAAGATGAGAAAAGTGATAATTTTAAAAAATGGCGTGTAAGAAAAGAAGGCTCTACAAAGACCATCAAATTCTTTAATACACAAAAAGAAGCGATTGAATATGCAGAATCACTTGCTGAAAGTGCAGGATCTACAGTCGTCATTCACAAACTCGATGGATCAATAAGAAAACAAGATTATGCCAAGAAAGAATAGAAGTTATTTATAACTTCTTTTTTTTTCATTTGACATTTTGGGTAGTCATCATGATTCTTTTTATGTTACAATATTTTTGTATAATCATAATGAGGAAAAAACATGGCAGCTACTTTTTTATTCGCAATGAACGCAATACTTCCTATCGTTTTACTGATCTTATTAGGTGTCTTTCTACGTAAGATTAAAATGATCGACATGCACTTTAATAATGTCTTAATTAAATATGTTTTTCGTGTAGGTTTACCTGCTCTACTTTTTTATAATGTATACAAAATTCAATCATTTGATGAAATCAATTGGGATATTGTCATTTACACGACAATAGCAACCCTTATTATCTTTACTGTAGGTATTGTCATCGTAAAAATATTTACGAAAGACGATCGTCAAAAAGGTGTTATCCTTCAGACAGCATTTCGCTCAAATTATGCCCTATTAGGAATCCCATTAGCAGAAGCGATTGGTGGATCAGCTGCACTAAAAGTTGTTTCACTTCTTGCAGCATTTTCAATTCCACTCGCCAATATCTTATCCGTGATTGCATTAACGATGTTTCAAAAAAATGAATTTGGTGAACGTATTAGTATCAAAAAAATGATCTTAAATATCGTTTCTAATCCATTGATTATTGCAGTCTTCTTAGGTCTATTTGCTTTATTTATTCGAAGCTTAATACCTACAAATTCAGAAGGAGTTCCCGTCTTTACGTTAACGAATCAATTACCTTTTTCGATTAGTTTATTGAAGATGATTAGTCAAACAGCATCACCTATGGCTTTAATAGCACTTGGTGGTCAATTTGAAATCTCCGTTGTTAAGCCATTACTCAAACAAATTACACTCGGTGTTTCGCTAAGAATACTTATTGTACCAGCGATTACAATGTTTGTAGCTTATCTTTTACAAGATAGATTTACAGGTCTTAAAGAATCTTATCCAGCACTTATTGCATTATATGGTGCACCAGTTGCTGTATCTTCAGCAATCATGGCTCAAGAAATGGGTGGCGATGAACAATTAGCTGCTCAGTTAGTTATTTGGACGACAACATTATCCATGTTTACGATATTTATAACGATTGTTATCTTAAGATCAGCAGGACTTATTTAATGTATGAACACCTAAGTAAGTATTACAATCGAATCTTTACATTTAGTGATCAAATCACGAAGTGGATTAAACCATTTACAAAAGTGGATGGTTTTGCTATTGATTTAGGATGTGGAACGGGAAGATTAACAAAAGTCATCTATGATTTAGGTATGAAAACATTAGGAATAGATGTTGATTCACATATGATTGAAGTTGCTAAAAAAGATTTTCCAAAGGTTGATTTTAGCCTTCAAAATATGCTAAATGCTTTTGATTCTCCTAAAACATATGATTTAGTTACATGTTTTGGTAATACCATCGTTCACTTAAATAAAAAAGAATTAGATTTACTTTTTCAAAAGTTAAACGAAAAATTAAAAATTCATGGTTATGTCATTTTTCAAACACTCAACTATGACAGTATCTTGGAAAATAAACCAAGTCAGTTAAAAACGATTGAACAAGATGACTTATCATTTATAAGAACTTATACATATGAACAAGATTATATTGTTTTCAAAACGGAGTTATCTGTTGAAGGAAAGAACTTTTCAGGATCAACACGAATATATCCTTATACGATGAATGATTTTCTTGAACTTGCAAAAAAGTATGATTTTCATGTCACGATTTATGGTGATTTAGTTAAAGATTATGTAGATTCAAACGCAACACACATCTATTACGTATTTAGATTTTAATTGCTAATAGCAATTTAAATATAATTGGGGAGGTTTCTATGAAACATTTTAAAGTATTTGTGTTTGTTTTTATCATGCTCTTGTTTATTGCAGGATGCCAAGATGCACCTCAAATTCAATTTGAAACCAATGGTGGAAATAAGATTTCTAATCTTGACTTAAAAGATGTTGACAATCTTGAGTTACCCATACCTGAAAAAGTAGGTTATACGTTTGATGGTTGGTTTTTTGATGTTGAATTAACAGAACCTTTTAGTCTTGATAATCTTAGTAATCAAAGTGTTAAGGTTTATGCTAAGTGGCAAGTAAAAATGTTTTCCATAACGTTTGACGTTCATGGAGGAGAAGATATTCAGACATTAAATATCGATTTTAACGAATTACTTGATTTACCAGAACCAGAAAAAAGTGGATATACATTTGCAGGTTGGTATTTAGATGCAAGTTATAACAATCTTTTCGATGAAGAAAGAATGCTTGACGAAGATTTAATGCTTCATGCTAAATGGACACTTACAACCTTTACTGTAAGTTTTGTAACAAATAGTGACGATACAATTGATAGTATGTCTTATACGATTAATGATGATTTTGATGATGTAATACCAGAAAAAGAAGACTTAAACTTTTTAGGTTGGTATTTAGACGAGATGCTAACCATACCTTTTAGCACGGATGAGTTAAGTGGCGATTCTTTTACACTTTTTGCGAAATGGTCTATGAGCTATGAAGAAATGTATGAAAAAATCATGCAATCAGACAATTATACACTGACATTAGACAATGAACCTTTTGGATCAATCATCGTAGAAGTTGATGGAACGAAAGTAACAGCACAAATGGGTTCATATAAAGAGTATATATATGTGGATGAAATCACAGAAACGATTTATTCGCTCACGCCTTCACAAAGTGATTTAGGTTGCTATGAAAAACATGTTTTTTCCGTTTTTGCTAACATCGAAGAAGTTATTGATTTATACGCATGGTATAAAAATCTTTTACCACAGACCTATCAAATGGATTATGTATCTGATGAGGGTATCATGTTTGTTCCAAATACCTATTTGGAGATGCTCAATGAAACTGTATTTTATGATGAACTTGGTACCGAAGCATCAAGCTTTGGACTCGTGTTCAATGATAATCAATTAACATATACACTCGGAATAAGTAATTTAAACACATATATTACGGCCACTTTTTCATTTATTGATGAGACAGAGATAATAATTCCAGAAACGATGATTTGTGAAGATAATACGTATGTTCAAGGTATTACTGCCGATAGGATTTATATTGGAAATACTGTCACGACATCAGGTGCATTTGCATCTGTTGGATTACCTTACTTTGATGGCATGAATGCATACATTCAATATATTAATAGTCAAGGGGGTATTCAGGGGCGTTATCTTGAACTTATTTATTATGATGACGAATTTGATGCAACAATGGGTTTATATTACACGAAAAAACTTGTTGAAGAAAACGAAGTGTTTGCCATAGTTGGACAATTAGGTTCTCCAACAATATATGCGTCCATGGAGTATTTAAATGAAGCTGGTATACCTACAGTCTATTTGGGATCATCTTTATATGGCATGCATATTGAGATGAATGATAATATATTCCCAGTTCAACCGACCAGTAGTGAAGGTGTACAACTTTTGAGACGCATCAAGATTGAAAATATTTATGGCACAAACTTTGATCAACCATTAGGTTCATCGGGACATATTGGTGTTATTTATGAAGAAAATTATCAAGATGTTGTCACCGAAATACATCAAGAAGCTGGTCAACACTCACTTAATGTTACATCCAAGCAAATTTCCATCAATAATTTAGTGGTTCAAGCAGCAGTCAGAGATTTAGTAAGCGAAGGGGTTGATGTAGTAATCATCTTGACACAAAATCAAACACGTTACGTTTTGCAAGCCATGCAAAGTGAAAATCTTCATGTTCCTGCTTTTTTAGGTTATCAATCAACATCGATAACGCATATTGATACATCCCTTAGCTACAGTTTCCCCATTTTAGGCCATTACTATCTTGACATCTATTCCGATAAAGGATCAATTGAGTTTACACGTTATGCATATGTTATGGAAAACTACGGAGATGTTAATAACATCTATAATGCTTTTGCAATCGCAGGTTATCAAGCAATGTATATGTTTGTTGAAGGATTACTAAGAATTGGAGATGAGGAGATAACATGGCAATCGTTTATCGATGCTATGGAACAAAGCCCTCTTAATATTCCAATGGGTGGATTTGTCGAGTACATCGAAGGTATTAGAACTGGAACCAATGCTTTTGGACTCCAAAAGTATAACCCATCAACAAAACAATTTGAAAACTATCGCGATATTGAGCAATTATAAAACAAAAGAGGAGATTTCTCCTCTTTTTTTATTCAATCACTTTGGGCTCAATGATTAATGTATCATCTTTTACACTCATCTGGTAATTTGCATGAGGAATGACTTTACCTTCAATCATCTGCATTGCAATCAACGTTTCGATGTGTCTTTGAATGAATCTCTTTAAAGGTCTTGCCCCATATTCATCATTGAAACCATGCTTAATGATATATTTATGAACTTGATCATCGAATGTGATATAGATGTTTTTTTCTGCAAGTCTTACATTGAGATCTTTAAGCATTTTTTTAGCAATTTCAATTTGAACATTTAAGTTCAAGGCATTAAAGATAATGATTTCATCAATTCGGTTGATAAATTCAGGTTTGAATTTCGTTTTTACAAGGTCCATCACACGTTTTTGTGCATCCGTATCATAGCTTAATAAGTATTCACTACCGATGTTTGATGTTAAAATGATGATCGTATTTTTAAAGTCAACAGTACGACCTTGGCTATCGGTAAGTCTACCATCTTCAAGAATTTGAAGAAGAATGTTAAATACTTCTGGATGTGCTTTTTCAACTTCATCGAATAAGACAATAGAATACGGTTTTCTTCTCACAGCTTCTGTAAGTTGACCACCTTCATCATAACCTACATATCCAGGAGGTGAACCAATAAGTCTTGATACACTAAATGATTCCATATATTCACTCATATCGATTCTTACAATTTGGTGTTCACTGTCAAAGAGTGCATCAGCTAATGATCTTGCAACCTCTGTTTTACCTACACCGGTAGGACCTAAGAAGAGAAATGAACCAATAGGCCTGTGCTCATCTTTAATACCCGCTCTTTGTCTAATGATGGCATCACTGATGAGTCTTAAGGCGTGATCTTGGCCAATCACGCGTTTACGCAAGGTTTCTTCAAGGTGAAGAAGCTTTTCTTTATCACCTGACATCAGCTTCGTGATAGGGATATGCGTCCATTTTGAGACGATTTCTGCAATGCTTTCTTCAGTAACAACCTCTGTGAGTAGTTTACCTTCTTGCTGACTCTTTAAGGTGAGTTCTTGGATTTCTTTATCTAAAGCTGGTATTTTGGCGTATTGTAGTTCAGCAGCCTTTTGATAATTTGAATCATTAAATGCAGATTGTAAATCGTTTTTTAGTTTTTCAAGTTGTGTTTTTTTAGATTTAATGAGATTTAGGTTTTCCTTTTCTGTTTCCCATTGTGTTTTCAAAGCTTTTTCTGTTGATTTTAATGATTTAATTTCATCGTTAATTTTGAGTAAACGATCTTTTGAAATCGGATCTGATTCTTTTTCTAGTGCTGTTTTTTCGATTTCTAGCTGCATAAGTCTACGCATGACATTATCAAGTTCAACAGGCATGGAGTCGATTTCCATACGAATAGAAGCACACGATTCATCGATTAAGTCAATGGCTTTATCAGGTAAGAATCGATCTGATATATAACGATTAGAAAGGGTTGCGGCTGCAATTATCGCAGGGTCTGAAATATGAACACCATGATGTGCTTCAAATCGTGACTTTAGTCCACGAAGAATACTGATTGTATCTGAAACTGTGGGTTCATCAATTTGCACTTTTTGAAAACGACGTTCTAATGCACTATCTTTTTCGATATATTTCCGGTATTCATTGAGTGTCGTTGCACCTACGCAGTGAAGTTCACCACGAGCAAGCATCGGTTTTAACATGTTGGAGGCATCCATGGCTCCATCAGCACGTCCTGCACCTACGATTGTATGAAGTTCATCAATGAATAAAATGATTTCACCATTGGATTCTTTAATTTTATTTAAGACAGCTTTTAGTCTTTCTTCAAATTCTCCTCTGAACTTTGCACCAGCAACAAGTGCAGCTAAATCAAGTTCGTAAATCATTTTGTTTTGTAATCCAATAGGAACATCTTTATCGACGATACGACGAGCGAGTCCTTCAACAATCGCTGTTTTACCAACACCTGGTTCACCGATGAGAACGGGATTGTTTTTTGTTTTACGTGATAAAATTTTAATGACACGACGAATTTCATCTTCACGACCAATTACGGGATCGATTTTGCCTAGTTTAACAGCTTCAACGATGTTTCGTCCGAATTTGTCGAGTATTTTAGGATCTTTACTATAATCATCCATTTGTTGAAAGTTCATGATAATCCTCCTTTGGCAGTCCATAGTGGCGATTGCCATTTATATTATAAATCAAGACGATTGGCACTGTCAATAATTAAGTGCTAAAAAGTTACAATTGTCGATAATTATGTTATAATTTAACTTGGGTGATGACATGATAAAAGTAGTATTTGTGTGTTTAGGAAATATATGCCGTTCACCGATGGCAGAAGGATTATTTAAGAAGATTGTTAAAGATATGGGATATGAAGATTGTTTTCATATCGAATCAAGAGCAACCTCTAGTTGGGAACTTGGAAATCCTCCTCATCCTGAGACAGT
>SBGC01000119.1 GCA_006226985.1 Bacillota bacterium
ATAGCTTGATGAGTTCATATAATCTTGCATGACCACATACAAATAATCAATAGAATTGATAGGATGCCGAAAACGACACCCTTTTAATATATATAATTTAATGGAGGACTTTATGGAGCTTTATGAAATTTTTACGCACTTAATACTCACACTTGCTATGTTGCTTGTTGTAGTTTTAATTGCACGTAGTGTTGTTGCTGGTTCGAAATATTCACCTATTTTAATCATTGTTGTCTTTGGACTTACTTTAGGTATGGTACTCGAAATCAGTGGTCTTGCTGAACCTGGTCTTGTAGAATTTCCAATTGTGGGATTAACAGGAGAAACAACGATTATTGCGTTAATCGCAACATTCTTTACAGGTGGCCAAAAATTAAGAAATACATTTTGGAAACCTAAAAAACCTAAAGAAGATGATGTCGTTTTAAATGAGACAGAAGTTATTTTAGGAACTAAAGGAACACAACTCGTCTTTTTAACCCGTTCGTTTTTTATCTTGATTGGTATTATTTCAATCTATCGCATTATATTCCCAACAGGTGGAGCTCTTGATGAGTTTTATCCATTACTTGCATTCTTTGGTATTGCTGTTTCAATTATTCTCATCGATAGTAAAGCAAAAATTGATAATAAGAGACATTATCTATCTCGCGGTATCATGGAAATAATTGTAATTATACTTATTCTTGTATTAGGTAAACTTATTTCAGGTGCAATTGAACCTGTGATTGCATTACCACAAATATTCTTTGCGATGCTACTATCAAGTGGAGCTGGTATGGTTTATAGTGACTGGAGACCAGGTCCAACGATGAGAGCATTACTCTTTGGTGGTATACCTATTGTATTAGCAGGCGTATTTATCGTTGGTGGAACTAGACTTTTAGAAGCATTTACACTTGATGGTATGCTTCAAGTCATGGCATATGGTTTCTTTGGACAACTCTTCTGGATGTTTGTAGGTATGGCTTTATTAGTCTTTATCGGCAAATCAAATCACGTAGATATCTTAGCTCCAGGTATGGCGGGAAGCTTATCACATAGCGGACTAACTGGTGCATGTACTGCAGGTGATATTGGAGAAGTTGCTAAAGAACGTGCTCCAATCATGATTAATATTCCATTCTTTGGACATTTATTTGTCTTCACAATCTTAGCAATCAGTGTAACACAAGGAAGTTTATTAGTTATTCCTGGATTATTAGTCGTCCTTCTAGGTATTGTCTTGACATATTTTGCTATCAGAACGCTAAGATTTGCAAAAGGTGCTGAAAAACAAGAAATAAAAGGACTCATTTTATTCTCAATAGGTTGGCAACTTGTTGCTGTCTTTGGAGGATTTACACTCCTACATTTTGCTGGAATGGATCTGGAAAATGCTGCTATGGCAAATAGTTCTGCAATTTCTCATTTCGGACTCTTTGCTGCTGTTCAAGGTGGAATGTTTGATACTGTAAACCCATTAGTTAGCTCACCAGGCCTTATTAATTTCATCTTTGCAATGCCATTTTTAATCCATCCACTCGTATTTGGTATGTTTGGTCATGCAATGAGTCATGATGGTAAAATGCCTAGAAAAGCTTTAGCGATTCTTGCTATTTCAGGAATCGTTGGGGTTTTATTCACACTCATTTTCTTGTAATTTTCTTAACAGTAAAAACAAGGACGATCAGAAACAGTCGTCCTTTTTTGTTTTCTTATCTTGCATAAAAAAAAGATAACCTAAGTTATCTTCGACATGTAAATGCACGTTCACTTTTCCGCTTTGTTGGCATTTGTTTAATATCAAACTTATCTAAAAAGCGTTTAAAAGCTATTTCACCTTCGTGATAATGTGAAACTTCGTATTCAACTTCATAGTCTTCAACGCCACAATACTCGCAACGATCCAGAAATAAAACACCATTCTCATAAGGTGTGCTTACGCGATAGTTGACTAAATCTACACGATAGGTTACAAAATAGTCGATATCATCGAAAAAAGTCTTTGTTTGAAAGCCGTTTTGAATCATATCTTCAGCTTGTGCTTTTTGTAAAAGAACATGACTCTCATACGCACCTTGATCTGATTGACTTTTTAAAGTCACTTTATAGTGCGTATCACTTTTTTGACGAATGCGCAATACGATTCTTTTTTCATTTAAAATGTAATCATCTGTATCAAAATAATAGTTTGTTTGTTTAAACACATTATTTTCAAGATGAAAATGTTGGAGTAATGCATGATACTTATCTGCAGTTATTTGTGTTTTAAACTCAATTTCTATATTTTTAGTCATCGCATCCACCTTCTGAAAAATAATACAAACTACAAATCCATATTTAATTATAACAAATCTAACCTCTAAAAGGAAGGAAAAACGTTTACATTGTGTACACGCTTTCATTATCATTGAAATTTATTGTAAAAATGGTAAAATATAGTCGTGAAATACGAAAATTCAAGGAGGAATATTAAATATGGCTATTAAAGTAGCAATCAATGGTTTTGGTCGCATTGGTCGTCTTGCTTATCGTCTAATGGCAGATGATAAGAAATTCGACGTTGTAGGTATTAACGATTTAACAGATGCAGAAACATTAGCATACCTTTTAAAGTATGATACTGCACAAGGTAACTTTAAATTAGATGAAATTAGTTTTGAAGGATCTGATTTAGTTGTCGGTGGAAAGAGAATTCCTATTTTTTCAGAAAAAGATCCTAAAGCATTACCATGGGGTAAACTTGGTGTTGATGTTGTATTAGAATGTACAGGTCTATTCACTGATGAAGTGAAAGCAGGCTGGCATCTAGAAGCAGGTGCTAAGAAAGTTGTTATTTCAGCTCCAGCAACTGGAAATGTAAAAACCATCGTATACAATGTTAATGACAATACATTAGATGGAACAGAAAACATTTTAAGTGGTGCTTCATGTACAACAAACTGTTTAGCTCCAATTGCTAAAGTACTCGATGACAATTTTGGTATCGTAGGTGGTTTCATGACGACTGTCCATGCATATACTGCAGACCAATCACTCATGGATCAACCACATAAAAAAGGTATTTTATCAAGAAGAGGAAGAGCAGCAGCAGCAAGCATCATCCCATCTTCAACAGGCGCAGCTAAAGCTATCGGTTTAGTATTACCACAATTAAAGGGTAAACTTGATGGAACTGCTCTACGTGTTCCAACAATCACAGGTTCAGTTGTTGACTTAACTGTTGAAGTAAGAAAACATACGACACTTGAAGAAATCGACGCAGCATTTAGAAAAGCAGCAAACGAAACATTAGCTTATCAAGCTGATCCAATCGTATCAAGTGATGTTATTGGTACACGTTATGGTTCAGTATATGATGCACATACAACACAAATCGTGAACTATGATGACAGACAATTAGTTAAGGTTATGGCTTGGTATGACAACGAAATGAGCTATACTTCACAATTAATTAGAACTGTCAGCAAGCTTGCAAGTTTAATCAAGTAGCAAAAAACTTCAGAAATATTTCAAAAAAAGGTGCTAAAAAATATAAATTAGCACCTTTTTACATAAAAATGTTATAAAAAACCGTAAATTTTGTGTAATTTTTAATGTTTATGATACTTTTTTGTTGACAATGATGCATGTGGGTTGTATAATAAAGGGGAAAATGCGGAAGAATGCGTTTTCGTATCAAAATGTAAAAGGCAAACTTAGGGAAACCTAGGGACGCAAAGCTATAGGGCCTGTTAATGGTAGCCAGTTGTCATTGATGAATGATCTACAATTTAAAGTAGATG
>SBGC01000161.1 GCA_006226985.1 Bacillota bacterium
TCTACTTATTTCCTACATATTTATACCAAAAACGAATACTAATTATGATATGACAAAGTATTTACCAAAAGACGCAATGACATCTGAAGGACTTGATATTTTAGAAGATGAATTTGGAAAGTCGTCAATGATTGAAGTCATGATTAAAGATATCACTGTTAATGATTTAAGAGCACTTAAGGGATCGCTTTATCTCATACCTTATGTTTCATCAGTTACTTGGCTTGATGATTATGTTGATTTAGATACAGTTCCTCTTGAATTTATTGATGCTAGTATCCTAAATCAGTTTTATCAAGAAGGTGATGCCTTAGTCACCATTACGTTTACGCTTGATGCATATGATACCTTATTAGAAGATTCCATTGATCAAATTAATACAGCTTTTAATGATTATACAATTTTCATGCGTGGTGATGTTTTAGTCAATAAAGAAGCTCGAGAAATTGCTCAAGATGAAACATTTAAAATCATGTTTTTAATCGTTCCTGTTGTTATTCTTTTACTCATCTTATCTTCTCATGCATGGATTGAACCTGTTTTAATCTTAATTACTTTAGGTATTGCTATTCTATTTAATTTAGCAACTAATGGTTTATTCTCTCATGTATCATACATCACTGAAACGATGAGCCTTGCACTTCAACTCGCTTTATCGATTGACTATGCAATCTTTATGATTCATCGTTATTATGAGGAAAGAGAAACAAATGATGCAAAACAAGCTTCATTGCTAGCTTTAAAACATTCAATTAAACCGATTGCAACTTCAGCTTTGACAACGATTGCAGGATTTTCTGCGCTCACTTTAATGAAATTTACGATTGGTATGGATATTGCACTTGTGTTATCGAAAGGTATTGTTTTCAGTTTTATTATGACAATTCTTGTTATGCCAATCCTTCTTGTTTGGTTCGATAAACTCATCACTAAAACAAAGCATAAGATGTTAATTCCACCTTTTAAGCATCTCATTCGTTTCGAGCTAAAAATCAAATATATCTTATTAGGATTATTTGTCATTATAGCGGGATTAGGCTTTATGATGCAAAGAAATACAGATTATCTCTATGGGGCAAACTCCGTAGGAGGTAGTAATTCAAAAGTTGTTATGGACCGTCTTGCAGTGACTGAAGTCTTTGGTGCTAATGAACAGTTAGTGATTATTTTTCCTACAGAAACAGTTCAACAAGAAATTGATTTATCCTATGCTTTAAGCCTTATGGATGAAGTCAATTCTGTATCCTCATTAGTCAATTCTGTTGATCCAAACATCCCAAGAGACTTCTTACCTCAACAATTGCTAAGTCAATTTGTTGGAGAACATTATAGCAGGATGATTATTTCTACCAATGTGTCTAAAGAAAACCAAGTTTTATTTGATTTTGTTGAAGATATTCATGATGTCGTAGAAGAGCACTATACTGAATATTATATTGTTGGACAAGCGGCAGCACTCGTAGATATCAAAACATCTATTTCCAATCAAGGTATGTGGATTATGCTTTTAACCGTGCTTCTTGTTGGATTGATTGTTGGGTTGATTTTTAAATCCATAAAGATTCCTATATTACTACTTGGTGTCATTCTAACTGCAATTTGGATCAATCTAGGCATCTTAAGTTTAGCTAACATTCAAGTGCTTTATATAGGATATTTGGTTGTCATGAGTATTCAGTTAGGAGCAACCATTGATTATGCTGTCTTATTGACACATCGGTATTTAGAAGAGAGTGAGATTGAGCAAAAAGAAAAAGCCATTGAAATAGCTTTTACGAAATCTTCATTATCAATGATGATCTCTGGTGTCATTTTACTTCTAGCAGGGTTTGTTGAAGGCTTGTTTTCTGAAATAGATTCTGTTACAAAAATTGGATTTTTATTAGGTAGAGGTGTTTTAATTTCACTTATCGCAATATTGATCTTTTTACCAGTCTTGCTTTATCTCTTTATTAAGCCTAAAAAATAAATAAGTTACTACAAATATAAAACCCGACATCATCGGGTTTTTTGTTATTTTTGTGTGTAATAGAAAATCATAAAATCTTGGATGACTTTTTTGATCTCTTTAGCCATAATAAGATGGCCTAAATCGCTTGGATGAACACCATCACCTAAGATATCACTCATCGTATGTTTTTCTAATGCTTTGTTTAACACGTCTTGCATCGGAATATAATAATCTGCATATTTTTCTGCAAGTTCGAAAACGATTTTTTGTTCTTGATTAAGATCATCTTGCCAGATAGGTTCATATTCACCTATAGGGAAAACGAAAGGTTCTATCATTAAGATCTTTGTCTGTGGTAATTCATGTTTAACACGTTCTAATAGTTCAATGTAGTTTTTCTTATATTGTTCCGGAGTCAAGATATTCCCGTATTTATAACGATGCCACACTTCGTTAATGCCAACTAAAATAGATAAAAAATCTGGTTTTAGTGCAATCGTATCATATGTCCATCTTTCTAATAAATCAACAGTGCGATTACCACTGATACCTTTATTAATAAATAATGCATGATCAATCATATGTACAAGTTGATTCACATAGCCATGTCCTAAATCGTAAGGTTGTTCTCTTTTTCGATTACAGTCTGTGATGCTATCACCTTGGAATAGTAAGACAGGATAATTAAGTTGATCTACTTCTTTAATGAATATATGAAACTCTACATAGTGCATAAGGAAATTCTTTTCGTTTAATTCTTGGTATGTTCTAACTGGAATGCCTGAAAGTGAAAAGGCGATATCTCGACTTGAATAATTTCTTTCGTCACATCGATAAATAAAGTAATCAAAGGTATCGATTGTTTTTAAATAGTTAATCACTTCTTTTAATCCTTCAAGTCCATATTTATTGCCTTGTGAAGCCTTTTTCAACCACAATCCTAGTTCTGGAGTCTTCGTATGAATATCATGTGCTCCTATTAGTCCTAAAAATTCATCAGTTTTTCGATCTAAAACAGTAAAAATGATCTCTTGTTTGTTGTCATAATTTTGTATCGATT
This sequence comes from Bacillota bacterium, assembly GCA_006226985.1. Classification (GTDB taxonomy): domain Bacteria; phylum Bacillota_I; class Bacilli_A; order Acholeplasmatales; family Acholeplasmataceae; genus Peloplasma. The sequence continues at coordinate 3,012 of SBGC01000161.1, forward strand.
TTTGAACAAAATGAATCGTTTCGATTTTATCATTTGGTGCCTTCACATACATGTACTTTGTTAGGTCATCTGTAAAATGGGTAAAAATATCATCGACATCTGATAATTGAATAGGTCTTAGTTTTAAATGTTGTGTTGAAAGTTCCATGTCAATCTCCTTAAAATGGCTTTATGTTCTCTATTATATCACTTATTTAATGTTAAACGCTTGGCATTTTCAAGATATTTATATAAAATGAAATGGGTGATATCTATGGAATCTAGAAAGTTGAAAATCGAAAAATTAACGTGTGAAAACTGCAATTGTGGTCATTGTGGCCAACCCATTTTATTTTTATTAAAAAGTTTACTAGGTGTTATCACAGTTCATGAGGATTTCGATTTGAATACTGTTGATATTACGTATGAACAAGATGTCATTACATTGAATGAAATTTTATCCATTTTAAATCAACGTGGATATGAAGCTACATTAATTGCTTAAAGCATCTTACTTCTATATGGATTAAGATGTTTTTTTTATAATCTCTAGACATCAATTAATGAACTGATTGATATTAATTGAATGGTGTATACTATAAGTGAATGCTTAACCAGGAGGTGATTCATAATGCTTATTGCATTAGTATTTGCAGCGGTAAGTTATGTTTCAATGATTGTTGTCAATGTCATGGCAAATAGTTTGCCAATTAATAACATCAATACAGGTGATGTTTCCTATAAGTACCCTAATTTATTTCAACCAAC
>SBGC01000045.1 GCA_006226985.1 Bacillota bacterium
ACCTTCATCATAACAGGTGAAATGAATGAATCCAACAAAAGCTGCGTAAGATGCAAAAATGAAAACGTAAGGTGTCTAAACCATAAATATTTGATGATTCATCTAAACATGTTAACGGTGAAACGACATACGAACTTCATCAAGTTGATAGTTTTCATTCACCTTGACTTGTTTCGTATGACCATCAAGTAGAAATCCATATGTCTGATACCATGAAATAGCATGCATATTTGAATGGAGCACCCAAACGACAATCACTTGATAATTAAATAACCGTTTAAGACATTCATCCATCAATTGTTTTCCGATACCTTGTTGTTGATAATCTTTTAATACATAAATGGCAACAACTTCACCCCTACTTGAATCATCTCTTGACTCACCATAAGATGCAAATCCGACGATTTGTGAATTAACTTCAGCAACCAATGTATTTTCTGGATATTTTTGAGCTAAGAGTACACATTTTTGAAGTGTATGTTTTGCTAAAAAAGATTCATCCATAAGACCTGTATACGTTTCTATCCAGGATTGATAATGTACATATCCTTTTTGTATATAGTCTTTTTCTTCCATATCTCTAATAATCATTATGTTTTCCCCTATGCTTTCTATATATATTATAACTTTATCATCATAATCATACAACTCACATTAAAAAACCTAAACAATCGAATCATTGTTTAGGTTTAATCAAATTACTCTTCGTATAACTTTTTCTCAATGAACATTGTTGCAATCTTTGGATCAAATTGTGTACCCATGCATCGTTTTAACTCTTTTAGCGCATCTTCGACAGGCATTCCTTTTCGATACGGTCTATCAGCAGTCATCGCTTCAAATGAATCACAAACACTAATGATTCTTGAATAAAGTGGAATTTCTTCACCCATCAATCCTTTCGGATATCCTTTTCCATCCCATCTTTCATGATGTGAAAGTGCATACTCTGCTAATCCTGAATATTCATCTGCAGCTTTTAAGATTTGATAACCGACTAAGGTGTGTGTTTTGATAATCTCATATTCATCATCAGTCAGTCTTCCTGGTTTATTTAAAATAGCATCTGGAATCGATATTTTTCCAATATCATGATACATACCAGCGAGCTCAAGGAGGTTAACATCATCTTGACCTAAACCAAGTTCGATACCGATTTTCTTACAGAAATAACTAACTCTCTCGGAATGAATTTTTTCATCTTCATATTTATCTGAGAGTGTATTTAAGATTGCCTTAATGGCTTTATTTCGCACACTTGAGCCAACAGCTGTCTTGTGCCGGTATAAGAAGTTTTCTGCTGTACTTAACAAATCATCGATTTCTGTTTGATCGTTTTCTACAAGATCATACCCAATTGCTAAGGAGAGTTCAATGTTTCCAACACTCATATCTTTAATCTGTTCAATAATCCGTTCTTTATATGATTGAATCTCTTCATACGATTGTTTTGGTATAAGAATGGCAAACTCATCGCCACCAATTCGAGCAACAACATCATCTTTACCAAAGACATCCATTAAGACACGTGCAACACGCTTAATTGCGATATCACCTTGATTGTGGCCATATGCATCATTAATAATTTTTAATCCATTAATATCAATCATCATGAGACCTAATGGGAATATCTTTTGATTTAAGAATTTTTTATAAGCACTTACAAAGTATCTGCGGTTATAAAGATTGGTCAAATAGTCATGATAGCTAATATATTCAATTTCTTTTTGTTCAAGTCGCTCGAGTGTAATATCTTCTGAGTGTAAGATGTAACCATTAAGTTGATCATTTTTTAAAATCGGTGTAATGGATAATTGTAAAATGATTTGTCCTGATTTTGATGTTTGATAAATATGTTGTTTTTTAACTTTATCAAAATCATATTCGATTTCAACACTTACTTGTTCAAATTTAGCTATCTTTTCAACTAAGCTTTTGTCTAGGTTAGGATTATCAAATAGATTTTTGCCTTTTAGTTCTTGTGGATTGATGACACCGAAGAGAGAAATAGCAGCTTCATTTGCATATAGATGATTACCAAGTGCATCATAAAACTCAATAGATACTGGTGATTTTTCAAAAATAGCAATAAATTTTTGATTACTATCAATTAACGCTTCTTCTAATCTCTTTCTTTCTGTAATGTCTTGAGCAGTTCCTGTTAAAGAGACAATATCTCCTAATTCATTTCTTTCTGCTTCACCAGTAACCCACATAAAGCCATGTGAACCATCTAATAAGACTGTTTCAAGTTCAAGATTATATGGTGTCCCATCTTTACCAACATGATAAAGGGCATCTGATAAGATTTTCCAACTTTCTTTCGTGAAGAGCATTTGATGTTCTTTAAAAGGTGGAGGAGGGAGCGTGGGATCGAATCCATACATGCGATAAAGTTCTTCAGACCATAAGATTTCATGCGTCTTAACATCAAGTCTCCATGTTCCAAGTTTTGCTATCCTTTGTGATTCTAATAAATCTTTCGTCTTTTGTTGTTTTTCAACCTCTTGTTTTTTCCTATCCGTAATATCTTCAACTAATACAGCAAATTGCCCTTTTTTAGGAGAAAATGCGGAGAGTGCATAGTGTCTATTTAATGTCTTTGTATAGTTTTCGAATTTAATCGGTTCACCTGTTTGCGCGACTTTACCGTATGTCTCAATCCAATATGTTTCTGTCTCTGGTAGAACAGATAAGACGTTTTTTCCAATGAGATCTTCTCTTTTTAACCCTGTCATTCGCTCAAAACTATCATTAATGGAAATAAATTTATAGTCGATGGGTTTTCCAGATTCATCGTAGATCATCTCATGGAGTGCAAGACCTAAATGCATTTGAGTCGCAAGCAATCTGTATTGTTCTTCACTATCTTTAAGTGATAACGCTAGCTTATCTTTTTCACTGTTTATCTTCTTGAGCTCTTCATTCTCTTTAATTGATTTTTCAAGTTCTTCTAGTTGTAGTTTCTGATCATCAAATTGTTTTTGAAGCTTATGATTTGCTTCATTGATCATATGATTATATGCATTTTGAATATGATTCATCTTTTCATTGTGGTAACAGCCTACCATACCAATAATATTAGCACCTAAGAAAAAGAGTGTACTATATAGAAAGTGCTCTGTAATATCTTGATACATAATATGATAACCAACGATATAAAAGGAAAGAATGGAAAGACCTGCAATCCATGCATATTTAAAACGTAAGCGGATTAATAAATAACCTGAAAAAATAACCATGTATAATCCACCATAATAAACAACATTATTATGATCTAATAAAAGCATGTATGCAACACCAATACCACCGATGAAGAAACTTAATGCACTGAATAATTGATTGTACTTATCAAAGTGTTTTGAATAGGTTAAAAAAATAGTGACCAATAAAAGTGGAATGACAATAGCAAACCTAATGATTAAGAGAACATAGATAAGATCAGGGAAATAGACAAGATCGATAATTCCAAATAAACCATAAAGAATCGTAAACAGCGTAAAAACACCTCTAATATAAGCAGGATCATTGAATTTATGGGGTGTTATATGACTGTCATCAATCGTAGACTCAAATATTTTATGATTCATGTGCTATCTTCCTATCATTAGATTCAACAATAAAAAAAACATGAGGCAAGATTGTTTTTAATAGCATCATTATAGCATCTAGTTGACACAATATTGAAAGATTTAAGATAAACTTAATAATTAATTGTAGCTTGACTTAT
>SBGC01000181.1 GCA_006226985.1 Bacillota bacterium
ATCTGATGTTTTTTTGCTTGACATTATCTATTAAGACACTATAATAGAGATGAAATGGAGTGTTGAAATGAGCAAAAAACTAATCATCGTTGAATCCCCATCTAAATCCAAGACCATAGCAAGTTACGTTGGTAAAGACGTAATTGTTTTATCTTCTAAAGGACATATTAGAGATTTAGCAACAACAGGTGTCGATGGACTCGGCCTTGATATCAAAGATAATTTCAAACCAAACTATACGGTCATCCCTTCAAAAAAGAGTATTGTTAGTGAACTAATTACGAAAAGTAAGAATCGTGAAGTGTTGATTGCAACCGACCCTGACCGAGAAGGAGAAGCCATTGGATGGCATTTAGCAGAGATCTTAAAACTTGATCCTAGTGCAAGTAATCGCATTGTTTTTAGAGAAATTACGAAACAAGCTGTACTTGAAGCTTTAGAACATCCAAGACCTATTGATCAACATCTTGTCTATTCACAAGAAGCTAGACGCATATTAGACCGTATCATCGGATTTAAGCTATCAAAGCTTTTACAAAACAAAATTAAATCAAAATCAGCAGGACGTGTGCAATCGGTTGCTCTTAAACTCATTGTTGAACTTGAAAAAGAAATCGAAGCTTTTATTCCTGAAACATATTATGAGATTGAAGCATCTTTCCCACATTTTAAAGCCGATTTTATCTTAAAAGAAAAAGAAAGACTATCTAAAGAAACAGCAGACGATATTGTAAAAAACTCTACCAATCCTTTTGTTGTGACAGATATTCAAGTTAAAGAATCAAAACGTGCATCAAAACCACCTTTCATCACATCCACATTACAACAAGATGCTGTCAATAACTTATCCATGAGCGCATCACGAACCATGATGGTGGCTCAAGCATTATATGAAGGTAAAGAAATTGATGGTGAACTCGTTGGTTTAATTACGTATATGAGAACAGATTCTAATCGCTTGGCAGAGCCATTTATTCACGAGGCACAAGCCTATATCGAATCACATTTTGGGAAACAGTATTTAGGTAGATATCATGTAACAACAAAACAAAATGCTCAAGATGCACATGAAGCGATTCGACCAACATCATTAAAGAGAACACCTGAATCGTTAGAGCATTGTTTATCGAAAGATGAGTTCAAATTATATAAAAGAATTTATCAAAGAGCAGTAGCATCACTGATGGCACCTGCAATATATGACATTACAAAAGTCACTTTGGATTCAAAAGGTTATCTATATGAAGCATCAGGATCCATTGAACGTTTTGCTGGGCATCAAAAAATGTTTAGTGAATCTAAAAATAAAGATAAACTTTTACCATCACTAAATATTCATCAACAATTATATGCTAAAGAAGTTGTTTCTATTGAAAAAGTAACTACACCAAAGACACGATACAGTGAAGCAACACTCATTAAAGAGATGGAAGCTTTAGGTATTGGTCGACCATCAACATATGCTCAAATTATTCAGACACTCAAACAAAGAGATTATGTTGAACTTGTAGAAAAACGATTTGTTCCAACCAAACAAGGAAGACTCACAGCAGAACAACTCGAACTCTTTTTCTCAAAAATTATTGATGTTGAATATACATCGAAAATGGAACATGTTTTAGATGAAATAGCAGATGGTAAACAACAAGGTATTCATCTCGTATCACGTTTCTATAACAGCTTCGTTCCTATGGTCGAAACTGCTCAAAAAGAAATGAAAAAAATTGGTCCTAAACAAACTGGTGAGATATGTCCACTATGTGGAAAACCACTTGTTATACGTACATCGAAGTATGGAGAGTTTACTGCATGTAGTGGATTCCCATCATGTAAATATATTAAGAAAGAGGAAAAGTAATTTTTCCTCATTTTTTTTGCTCATATGAAAAACGCTTTACAAAAGCATTAAAATGTGATAATATGACTTTGCATCCACATCATTGGATGCTGCTTATCCCCTATCAACGTGTACACAGGTACACAAAATCCCCTTAATTGATCCCCCGAACCTTTTTCGGGGGATCGCTTTTTACTCGCTTTTTTATTTTAAAAGATTTATAATGTAAGTATAAATAGAAAGAAGGAGTTACATAATGAAGACATTCAAAGGAAAACCTGTTACGCTTTTAGGTGAAACTAAAAAAGTAGGAGATAAAGCTCCAGATTTTAAAGCATTAACAATAAAAAATGAAATGGTACACTTGAAAGAATTTAATCAAAAATATCTTGTTTTAAATGTTGTTCCATCACTTGATACAACTGTCTGCGATTTACAAGGTAGAACTGTTAACCGTGAGTTAGCAAGTAGAAATGATTGTCTAGTTATAACCATTAGTAATGACCTACCATTTGCTCAAGGAAGATGGTGTGGAAACTCTGGATTAGAAAATGTCATGACATTAAGTGATTATCTTGAACTTGATTTTGCACATAAATACGGTGTTTTAATGAAAGAAAATAGATTACTCGCGCGAAGTGTATTCGTCCTTGATGAGTCTAGAAAGATTATTTACGCTGAATATGTAGATGAAATGACATCACATATCAACTATGATCAATTGATTGGATTTGTCAAACAATTGCCGAAAGAATAATCTTTCGGTTTTCTTTTTCCTATGGTATAATAAGCAAGGATTACTAGGAGTGGAAACATGGGCTTATTTAAGAAACTATTTGGTAAAAAACCTAAAAATGAACGTTATCAATTAGGTTTACATAAAAGTAAAGAAAACTTATCAAATCTAAAGGCTATTTTGGCTAAATCAAAAGTGATTGATGATGAATTATTTGACTCACTTGAAGATTTATTTATACAAGCTGATATCGGTATTGATACAGTTATTTATTTTATTGATGAGTTAAAGAAAGATGTTCTAAAAAAAGAAATATCAGATCCCAATGATCTTGCTGAGATTATTGTTGATAAAATGTTTGAAATCTATCTTAAAGGTGAACTTGTCCAAAGTGATTTAAGATATGATGAAGGCGAAACAAATGTATACTTATTTGTCGGTGTTAATGGCGTAGGTAAGACAACAACGATTGGCAAGATGGCTAAGCAACTTAAAGATGAAGGTAAGAAAGTCATGATGGTTGCAGGGGACACATTTCGAGCTGGAGCGATTGATCAACTTGTTGAATGGGGAAAACGAAGTCAAACATTCGTATTTGCAAAACAACCAGGTACCGATCCATCTTCAGTCATTTTTGATGCATTAGAAATTGCTCGAAAAGAAAAATATGATGTTGTTTTATGCGATACAGCAGGTAGGCTTCAAACGAAAGTCAATCTCATGGCTGAATTATCCAAAATGAAACGTGTTATTCAAAAATCACTACCTAACGCTCCTCAAGAAACACTTCTTGTCATGGATGCAACAACAGGGCAAAATGGTATGAGACAAGCAGAGGTTTTTAAGGAAGCTACTGATGTATCTGGTATCATTTTAACTAAGCTTGATGGTACAGCTAAAGGTGGTATCGTTTTAGCGATTCGACACTTATATAATCTACCGATTAAATATGTAGGTTTAGGTGAAAAAATTGATGATTTAGTTTTATTTGATATCGAAGATTATATTTACGGATTATTTAAAGATTTCTTTTAAGAGGTTTTTATGGAAGTATTAGAGAAAAAAGAACAACTCAATTTGCTATATGCATTATATAAAAACCTACTTA
>SBGC01000126.1 GCA_006226985.1 Bacillota bacterium
TTCAGTATTCAACGTTTTGATTTCCATGTTATCACCTCAAGATAATTATAAATTAAAAAAAGACGAGAGTCACAAAAGAAATAATTGCGATAAATATAAGAGATATTAATGTGTATTTTTTTAAATATGTTTTCATTGTGCCTGGAAATTCTCTTAAGACATATTTAAACGTAATTAAACTTGCTAAAGAAGCGATGATTGTACCCATCGCACCAATGTTGACTCCTTGTAAAAGAGGTTGCCAGTAATCTTTTGATGTAAACGTGGATAAAAGAACAGCAGCAGGTACATTGGATATGAACTGGCTAGCAATCAGTCCACTAAAAAATACAGATAAACGAGAATTAAGGACTCCTTGAATAGTATCTTTAATCCACGATATTTCAGATAAGTTTCCTGTAAAGATGAAAAATGATGTAAAAGTGAGTAGCAGAAGGAAATCAACACGTTTTAATAAATGATGACCAAAGAAAATGACAAAAAATATCGTCACAACGAGTGTATATTCAATAGGGATAACTCTTAAAACACCAAGAAGTGCATTTATCAATATTAGAAAATATAGAAATAATTTTTTTGTTGCTACTGAAGGAGCTTTCAAGTTTAATTCACATTTCACATGTGGAATTAAAATAATTGTAGATAAAGTAATTAAAATAAATCCCATCAGTGTAATCGGGAATGTAACCGACAAAAACGAACGAAATGGAATCTCATAATATGCGTAAAGGTATATGTTTTGTGGATCCCCCATAGGTGTCAGTGCACTACCCATATTTGCAGCAATCGTTTGTAACATGACAATTGTAAGTGCATGTTTTTCCATATGTGTATGGATCGTTACGAAGATAGTAAAAGGGACTAAAGTTAATAAAACAGCATCATTTGTTAAAAACATCGCTAAAAAGAAAGTTGTCAGAATAATGATTAATCCGATGAAACGAATGCTTTTAAAATTAACGACAAGTTTTGTAGCTATAAAATCAAAAAAATGGGTCTCATAAATCCCTGCAACTGCAACCATAATTGTAAACATAATGATAAGAACTTTATAGTTGATATAACCTATATAGTTGCGATTTGGTGGTATAAAAAACATTGAAATAATTGCGAAAACAAAAGCAATCATAAATACTTTATCTTTTAAGATATATTTCATCAATTTGTTCATCTTTCACCATATTGAAATATCTATCGATATTATACGAGAAAAGATTTAATAAGTCTTCGATAATTGTAACTTCAAACACTCTTTTATTGTCTATGCACAGCTTTTAACATATAATAATAGTATAAGTCTAAATCAAGGGGGAATCGCATGAGTACAATAAAAGATGTAGCTAAAAAAGCAGGAGTTTCAATATCGACAGCTTCATATGCACTAAACAACAAAGATAATGTTGCTCCTGAAACTAAAGCCAAAATATTAGCTGTTGCTAAAGAGTTAAACTACACTCCAAATTTAGTTGCAAAGCAATTAAAAACAAATGAAACAAAAATAATCGGTGTTTTTGTTTCACATATTTCAGGATTTGTAGTCAATCAATTTGTAGAAAAAGCAAAAGAGATCTTCGAAAAAGAAAAATTTTTAGTTGTTTCATCTAATGGACAGTCTGCAAATCAACTCTTACTTAATCGTTATGTTGATGCTGCAGTCATTATGGATTTGAGTATTCCAAATGAAACAATTGGTCAATTTGCTAATTACGACTCACCTATTTATTTACTTGATCGACAACTCATGGGAACGAATATATTGGCACATCCTATTCAAGAAGCGGATATCGTTGAATCACTGATGACAGAAATGATTAATAAAGGATACCAACATTTTGCGTTTTTAGGAGCAAAGAAAGAGCTTTTACAAAATACGATGAGATATGAAGGATTTTTAAGAGCACTGAATAAGCATCATATCGACGAACATCTTTATCTAGAAGGTAAAGGAACTATCCAAAGTGGTTATCAAATTGCACTCGATCTTGTTAGTATCAAAGAAAGACCAGATTTTATCTTCTCAGCTAATGACTATATGGCTATAGGATTAATTCAAGGATTTAATCAAAAAGGTATTCACATTCCCAATGATATTGCCATATGCGGTTTCGATAATTATACGTTTGGTAGCAGTATAAAACCACAATTATCATCAATTGGAATCGATTATGGAAAACTTGGTTTAGAAGCAGCTAAAGTACTCTTATCAATCGTCAAGAAAAATGAATACAAAAAAGCAGAATCACAAGATTTTATCATTTATTTAAGAGAATCATGCTAAAAGCGAGCACATCGCTTTTTTCATTTATTCAGGGCTTTCCCAATATGATATAATAATGAAGAGGTGGCCGTATGGAACACATATATTTAGCATTTTATGATCAACAAACACGAAAAATTAATAAAGAGCAATTTGGAGATATTAATCTTGATTTATATCCGTTTTTAGCATTTGATGAACCTTATTATATCCTTAAACCACAAATACTAATAGGTCGACTTGACCGTAAAAAAACTTTCGGATTTTTAAGACAAGAATTAGAAGATGTTTATATAGACCAAAAAGACTTAGGCGATGCGATGCATGACGATATTGTTTTGGTCAAAGAAGGTGTTGAACCAAGAGTCGTATTTATCGTTAAGCGAGCACTCACAGTCTTGGTAGCAACCATCAAGAAAACACAAAGAGGTCAATTTTTCGAACCTGAAACGTTTATTGATAAACGACTCGAAGTTGAACCTTATGAGGGCTTAGTTACTGGTCATGTTGTCATGCTCCAAGTAGATGCTATTGATCAATTTTCAGTTTATGCAACTGTTAAAAAAATCATTGGTCATGTGAATGATCCTGACATTAATACACTAAAAATTGTCCATGCATTTGAATGGCCTCAGCACTTTAAACCTGAAACCATCGATTCTTTAAAACAAATCAACATCGATTATGAAAAAGAAAAACAAGAAAGACTTGATTTATCTAAAGAGCTAATCATTACCATCGATGGAAAAGATGCGAAAGACTTAGATGATGCCATTAGTTTAAGTATCAAAGATGGCATGTATCATTTAGGAGTCCATATTGCAGATGTGAGTCATTATGTTAAAGAAGGAACATTACTCGATTTAGAAGCGTACCAACGAAGTACATCATCGTATTTAGCTGATCGTGTCATACCGATGTTACCTCATCTCTTATCAAATGATCTTTGTTCACTTAATCCACATGAAATCAAATTAACATTATCATGTTTAATGGTTCTCGATGAAGACGCTAAAGTAGTGTCATATGATATTCAAAAATCATTCATCGAAAGTAAACGAAGAATGACTTATGATGAAGTCAATCAGTTTTTTAAACACAATAAAACACTCCATGATAAACCTATAGAAGATATGCTTGTTCATATGAATGAACTTTCACAAAAACTCAAAAAAATTCGTAAGCAACGTGGTGAAATAGAGTTTGAATCTTCTGAACTAGGTTTTATTGTTGATGATAAAGGTAGAGTCCTTGATGTTTATGAAAGACATACCGATGAAGCTGAAGAACTCATTGAATCCATGATGCTTATCGCAAATGAAACAGTTGCATTTCACATGCATCATGCAGATCTTCCAGGGATCTATCGTATCCACGAAAAACCAGATGTTATCAAATTAAAGTTGGCATTACAAACAGT
>SBGC01000056.1 GCA_006226985.1 Bacillota bacterium
TCTTGGACGTTTTGTCTAGGATATCCTTTTTTTATAAAAAAAACAGAAACTATAAGAATAGTTCCTGTTGACTTTAATAATTAATCACCTGTTGTTAATTTCTTTCTGAGTCTTGTTGAGAAGAAGTCAATAATCATAACAACAACGATGATGCCCCATAATGCAGCACTTGCGTCACGATATCTTCCCGCTGAAATCGCATCGATTAATGTTAAACCAATACCACCAGCACCAACAATACCTAAAACAGTAGCGTTTTTCACATTGATTTCGAAACGATAAATAATTACTGAAATCATACTAGCCGTTAACTGAGGAATAATACCATAACGTATTTTCTCAAATACATTCGCTCCCATTGCATCGAGTGCTTGTAATATACCCGGATCGATATCTTCAATAACTTCAATATATAATTTTGATATCATCCCAATGGATAAAACACCAAGTGTGAGAGCACCAGTCATCGGACCACCACCACTTACACGTACAAACATAATAGCAATCAAATAAAATGGTATTGAACGAATGGTTGTAATAATGGTATTTCCAATAAAACTAAACTTACCGACAATGTTTTTCGCTGTAAGAAAAGCGAAAGGAACCGATAATACTGCACCAAGTAATGTACCTAAAAATGCAATTCCAATGGTTTCAAACATGAGAAACGGCACATCAAATGTTTCTAATGACCACAATCTATTCCAGTTTGGTTTGAAAAGAGCTCTAATAATATTGATACCAATAACTCGACCACCATCTGTATATCCTGGATATTTAATACTTAAAACACTCCATAAGGTGAGTGAAAAAATAATAAATAGAGTGAGTCCAATTTGAAGATATTTTCTTGGTCTTTTTGCGTATGCTAATAGAATATCGTTCATTTATGTCAACTTCCTTCTTAGTGCTTGTGAGAGGTTTTCTACGATTAGCACCACAATGAGAAGTGCTAGAATGATAACCCCTACATTTCCCCATCTATTAAGGGCTTGTTGGTCATTTAAAATACGTCCAATACCACCTGCATTAACGAAACCAAGAATAGCAGATGCTCTTAAGTTGATTTCAAATGTATAAAGCATAATCGAATAATATCTACCCAAAATTTGAGGCATAACAGCTGCACGAAATGCTTGTAGTTTTGTAGCTCCTGTCGCTTCAATAGCGATGAAAGCATTCATATCGACAGCTTCAATAATTTCATATAACATTTTTGAAATAATACCGAATGTAAACAAAATCGTAGCGAGAACTCCAACAAATGAACCGTAATCAAAGATTAATGCTAAGACAACCGCATATAAAAGTGTTGGAAACGTACGAATAATTGATAATATAGATTTTGTTACAACGGGAATAACGCTCTTACCCATGATGTTTTGTGAAGCAAGTAGTGCAGCTGGAAGAGCGAGAATACCACCAATCAGAGTTCCTAAGATAGCTATTTGAATCGTTTCAATCATCGGACCAACAACTAGTGGAGCATAACTAATATCAAAATCAGTAATCATGGATTGAAAGAGTGTAAAAAAGTTTGGAAGGTTATTCACGAAAAAATTAAATCCAAAACGTTCAAAGAATGTTGTTACAATCATGTTCCAGAAGTAAAAGAACACAAAAAGTATTAAACCTACATAAAGTATGACATAAGATATAGGTTTAGTAATTGATGTACCATCACTTAGAACAGTTGTTCTTCGTTTTTCTGTTACATGTGAAATTGACTTGAAGAAATTACTTATCTTTGAACATAATGTCTTCATCAGTTAAATCTCTCCCGTATATTTTTTTGAGAATTCCTTCTGTGACACTTTCTGTATCTCCATCATAAACGACTTCACCTGCATGAATACCAATGACACGCGTTGCATATTTTAATGCTAAGTCAACATGATGCATGTTGACAAGAATTGTAATTTTTTCTGTTTGGTTGATACGTTCAAAATCACTCATGATTTGATTTGCAGTAATGGGGTCAAGAGAAGCTACAGGTTCATCAGCAAGTATAATGGTAGGATTTTGTGCAAGTGTTCTTGCTAAAGCAACTCTTTGTTGTTGACCGCCTGATAATTGATCTGCACGAATATATGCTTTTTCTAAGATGCCAACTTTATGAAGTGATTCCAAAGCTAATAACTTATCTTTTTTTGTATAAAAACCAAACAAGCTTAAAAATGGATTCATGTCAGGTACTCGAGCTGCAAGAACGTTATTAATAACTGTTGTTCTATTAACAAGATTAAATGATTGAAAAACCATACCAACATGTCGTCGATATTTACGTAATGCTTTACCCCGTAGTTTAGGAATTTCCAAACCTTGTACGTTTATATTTCCTTCTGTCACATCAATCATTTTATTAACAAGCTTAATTAATGTGGATTTTCCAGCACCACTTAAGCCAATAATGGCAACAAATTGACCAGGTTCAATGGTTAAATTGACATTTTTTAAAGCTTGTACGCCATTTGGGTATGTTTTTGAAACATTTTGAAATTGGATCATCGTGTACAACTCCTTTTTAAAAAAATAGGCTTAATAAATTAATACTAAGCCCATTGTTATTCTAGATTGTTTTAAATTGCTTGAATACTAACCGTTGATTAAATCGTTTGCAGCACGAGCTCCATCGTAGTCTGAATCATCAGCTCTTTGATATCCTTCATGACTGTATACTGCAAAAATATCTTTGACCATTTGGAACATGCCAGATGGGCTTGCTAATGGTGTTGTATCAGTAACTAAATTAATGAAAGCTTGTTCAATAGCTTCTTGAAGATCAGCATCTATAGTCTTCTTAGATACTGTAACTGTGTCATTATAAACACCTTCAGTAACGAAAACGACATCTGTTTCATCCCAAATTGATTCTGTACGGCCATATCCACCTTCACCATCTAAAATCCATTCATCAGCATAGTCTCTTCTGAAATCTGCATAACCGAATGCGATATCAACTTGTCCAGATGCAAGTGCAGCTGCAGCTCCACCATATCCAGCAACTTGAATAACGTTAGCAGCAGGAAGATCATTTAAAGTTTTACCATCAAATAATTTAGAGAATAATAATGAAGGATAAACTCTACCAGCTGAAGATGTAACAGATTGTACACCAATTTTAACATCTTGTAAATCAGCCCATGTTAAGTCTTGACCGCCATTTACTTTAGCTGCTAATGCACGACCTTTAGCACTTGTTCCAGCAATACCAAGTGAACGGTAGTAAGTTACTTGATTAGTAGGATCAGATGTTGTAGGAAGTCCATCGTTCCAATCTTTTGGATCTTCTGAGTCTTTATTTAATCCACCACGAGTTGCAGTTAATGCAACATCCATGTTCTTTCCATCAGCATAAACTGCATATGTTCCACCAGGAATAAATCCAATGTCAGCTGTACCAGCATCTAATGCTTGACCAACTGCTTCATAAGAAGTACCTACGTAAACACTGACTGTTTCAAATTCATAGCCTAATTCAGCTAATTCAGCCTTTAGAAGGTTTGGCAAATAACTAATTCCCTGAACTAAGGTTGCGTTATCTCTTGAAGGGACGAAGAATACACTTAAGTCTGTTTTTTCAACTTCTGCATCATCACAAGCTGCTAAAGCTACAACTGTAACTAAAGTTAGAACAAATAAAGTAAGTCTCTTGAACATAATTTTTCTCCTTTTA
>SBGC01000046.1 GCA_006226985.1 Bacillota bacterium
ATACATCTCTTAAAAAGAGTTCTAGATGATGATGTTTATCAACATTTAGTAATTTTTGGGCACTATCATTATATGTCGAACGGGTATCGGATAATTGACGGTACGCTAAGATGGGACTATTTAGAACATCTTGATAATACCTGTGATCTTTTTTTATTTTAGATAATTTCTTTTCGTCTAGTAAATGCGTGTATACGATAGATGATACGATTTTTAAGATATCATAATATTCACCAGGGTCACCGATTGGTTTATCAAAATGAATGAGATATACACCTAATTCACCGACTGGAAAAGCATATACAAACATCATATCTTCTTCATAATCTTTTTGTGTGATGATGTTTTTGGGATATTTTAAACGGCTCGGAATATCTGCAACCTCTTGGCTCGATTGAAGCACCATGTCAATGATGGATTGATCGAGTTGATGTGTTGGGATAAGTTTGTCATATAATCGTTCTTTTTTATAGTGGTAAAGATTAGGTGATTCATCTTTAATATATAAAATATGTTCTTTCGCTTGAATATCTTTATCCAAATGCATGAAGAAAAGTCTAAGATAATCCCTAAGTAGTAATTTGTCGTCAATTAAATGTGAGTAAATGATTAAGTCCTCAGCAAGTTCAAAGGATTTAAGAAGTTGATTGTGGCTCAGTGTTTTACCTTCGATTTTTTCGATGACAACAACTTCAGGTTTTTTTTCTTCTTCTACTTTAACCTTTTTTTCTAGTGATTTTAAGAATGCTTTTTGTTTCTTTTGGTAAAGGTCTAACGATAATTTATTATCAAGTTTTTGATAAAGTTTAATAAATAATGGAAAAGCTTGTTTTTTGATATCATCTGATGCTTTATCAAATTCTTCTTCATTTTCAGCTTCAAGAGAGGAAGCTTTTTGAAGATCACCACGATCAATATAAACTTCAATAAGTGCTAATAGGGCATCCACATCTTTAGGATCTTTTCTTAGTTCTTCAAGTGCTAACTTTAAGACTTCTTCATACTTTTTGAGGGTGAGCAGTAAAGATAATTCTTCTTTAATATATTTAGGTTTTAAGTCATACTCATATAACATATAAAGGCTATTTAAAGCCATTTCATATTGATGGTCGTTTTTATAAATAGCAAACATTTCTTCTAAACAAAAAATTCTAATCTGATCTGGGATGATATCATTAATCACTTTATGAAGATCATCAAGATAAGGTATCTGCATCGCTTTTTTATAACTGATTTCATCTAGAACCCCTAAGTATTGTTTAAGGATTGGTAAGATTTGTTGACGTCTTTCAATATATGTCTTTGCTTTTTCAAATGCTTCAATTTGGATAGCAGCATGTATCACATATTTTAAAATCTTTTCTTCATATTCTGATTCTTGTTGCTGCTCGAGTTCTTTTAAAAAAACTTCACCTTCTGTATATACAAGATCAAACAATTCGAGTGAAATAGCGATTTCGAGATAATAGGTAAAAGCCGCCTGAACATCATGAGAAGATAGCGGTTGTGAAAGGAAGTCTTTAATGACTCCTAAGCTATGCGGTTGTTTGGGTAGCTTTAAAATATCGATTAATCGCATGTCATCATCCTTTAATTTGTTGATAGAGAGTTTGTGCTAGATTTAAATATTTTTCAGATAACATTTTAAAATCAAAATGAAGAACTTCAGATAAACCAACCATATCTTTTCTTAATGCAACTTGATGCCATTGAAGAGCTTGGAACATCCGATAAAAACGTACAGAATCTTGTTCTTCCTTCGTCGCTTTACGCTCTAAGTATACATCAAGTAATGCTAATGCATCATTAAAATCAACATTTCCAAAACTTGCAATGTCATAGTAAAATTCATTAAGACCAGCATATTCCCAGTCTAAAAGATATAATTTATCACTTGCTACAACCATATTGGATCGTTGCGCATCGTTATGACAAAACACTTTTGGTTTATGTGCGTGTTCATGTTGATAAAGGTTAATCCATGCTTCTTTTAATGACACATATAATGGTGATTTAATGTTTGTAAATGACTCATAAAGATTGAGTCGTTCAATTAAACCATAATCTGAGGCAGGTTGTAATGTTGAATGGTGTAACGTTTTTAAAGCATTAGAGACCATCGGCAAATAAAGTCTGAAATCAAGTTGTGTGAGAACAGTTCCTTCAACATATTTAGCTGCTTTTTCACCTGTATGTGTATCAAAATATACCGTTTCATTATTAAGACCTAATGGCTTAATGATATCTAAATTTTGTTTTTCAATATCGCGATTGACAAAGAGATTTCCGTCAGTACCAATCACGCGATATGTATAATCGATACCCTTAATTTGAATATGATACGTTAAGTGACTCATTCCACCCATGAGTCGATTGATAATGATAACTTCTTCTTCTTTCACTTGAAATGCTTGTGCAGCTCTTTCTTTAATTAATTGATTGTGATCCATGTTTATTATCCTTTCATAAATGTAATTTGTCCATCTTCATAAATCGCATAAGAGTTCTTATCACCGAGTGCTCCAGGATTAACAAAAATGATATTTTCTTCTACCATGAGATAACGCTCATGAGTGTGTCCAAAAATAACGAGGTGTGCTTGATGTATTTTGGCTTTAAGTTTGAGTCGATCTAAGCCAAATTTTACATATTCGTGATGACCATGTGTTAAGTATATGTTTAAACCATTTAAATTGAGTATACGTTCATATGGATATGACGAACGAAAGTCGTTATTGCCTTTTACTGAGATGATATGGAGGGGTTCGAGTATATGATCATCTAAACACATATCACCTGCATTAATGTGATAATCAACATCTTTGTGCTTAAGGATGATATTTTTTAAAGCATCTAAGTGTCCATGTACATCACTTGTAATGAGTATCTTCACTTATAGAACCTCCTTAAGTTTTCTTAAAGCAAGTGCACGATGTGAGACTTGATTTTTTAAGTCCATGGGCGTCATACCAAATGTTTTTAAAAAGGGTGGGTAATAGAAAATCGCATCATAACCGAATCCTTGTGATCCTTCTATTTTATCATGGATTAAACCATGAACGTGGCCTTCAAAAGATTGATAGCTACCATTTGGTTCGCATAATACGATGACAGAAACGAAATGAGCGTTTCTCTGCGTTTGATTTTTCATTTCTTCTAAAAGTTTTAAATTGTTCGCTAAATCACCTTGTCCAGAGTAGCGTTGTGAATAAATTCCTGGTCTACCACCTAATGCATCAACGACTAGACCAGAATCATCAGCAATCGTAGGTAGATGATGTTTTTTTGCGAAGTGAAAAGCCTTGATATATGCATTTTCTTCAAATGTTTTTCCTGTTTCATCAACTTCTTCATCATCATTCAAATCGGTTAGTGTTGTAATCTGAATAGGAAGATCTTTTAACATGTCTTTTATTTCGATTATTTTGTGTATATTATGTGTCGCTAATAATAGATGTTTCATGGCATGCCCCTTATGTAATATCTATTATATATTATCACATATTTTCCCATTTCTTTCCAATTCAAGTTTAAATATCATATAATGGTAATGGTGATGAAATGGATAACAACGGCAAGGAAATCATTAACTTTGAAGATTTGTTTAAAAATGAAATTGAAGAGCGTAAAGAATTAAGAGATCCTGA
>SBGC01000176.1 GCA_006226985.1 Bacillota bacterium
TATTCATGATCATATTCTTTAAAAAGAAGAAATGGTTCTAAAATTAAAGAAATTTTATAAAAATAAGTTATCAAAAGCCCCATTTTTTTCATACATGCTATAATATAAATAGATATTAATCAGGAGGTCAAACATGAGTTATCATAAATTTTTAAAGTATATTATGAAGAGAAATGAAAACAACCCTGATATCGATAGAAATTTCAAATTTAATCAAAAAATCAAGAAAGACTTTGGAAAACAGCTCAGTTTAAAAAATGATTTAGATGTTGAACGATTAATCATATCAGAACCAGAAGCTTTGGAATTCATGGAAAAACATGGTGATAAATACGAAGTCTTCATTAGTGAATATAATACAGTCATAGCAGTGATTCTTGAAGATTTAGAAACCAAATCAAATTATACGATTAAGGGAAACAAAGTCACTTGTGAAATGACAAATATTCATTTAAAAGCTTTAGCTAAGGATCTTTCTGATCATCGCCTTAATGTTAGTAAAGTCCATCCTGGATTAATCTATAAAACACATTATCAGTTTTATTTGACATCTTATAAAATGTTTCAAATGATGTTAAAGAAAGCGATTAGAAAAACAAAACCTGAAGCAAGTCTTCAAATTACCGAACAAGAAGCAAAAGAATTTGGATATACATATACACTTCAACGTACATATGGTGGTATTAAAGCGACGATAACGAATGTCAATCAAGATAATAGTATATTGTTCATCCCTTCAATGATTGGACAATTCCCTGTGGTTGCTGTTCATAAACTTGAAGTAGGATCACAAAAACGAAATCATATCATTATGTAACAAAATAAGAGGTGTCCGCAAGCTTTTGCGAACACCTTTTTTTATTGGGATAAAACTGTTTTAATCATAAGATCGACAATATCTTCGTTTTTTCTTTGATAATAGTATTTATATTTTCGTTTATCCGTTTTGATAATCATCTTTTTATTAATACCTAAAGTACCCAGTTTTTTCTTTACATCCGTAATGTCATGAATATCGATTCTCACCTTTTCATCTTTAGGAATGGTACCCCACATATTGCTTGTATAACAAACAAATTGGTTACCAAACAATCCGATAAAACCATTTCTACCCATGCTTTGATAGCCATATCTACGGTTAGCAGATCTCAGCAATCTCATTAAAAATGAACGAGGGATAATGACCTTAACAAAAATTTCACGTTGATCTGTGATGTTGAGTTGTTTTGCATGTTCTAAAAGCTCACTATATTTCATATGATACCTCCTAGCCTCATTTTACAACTTGTTTTTCAATATGTGATTTATTTCAGAAAAAAAAGCTCAATTTGAGCTTATTTTATAACCACATTAACATTTCCTTTTATCGCTTTTGAATATGGACAAAATTGAAATGCTTGCTGGATAAAGTTCTTTTCATCGGTTTTACTTAATCCTTTGATGCTTGCTTCTACTTGGATATCGAATTTGAATCCTTGATCACCATCAGTCACTAATGCTGTTGTCACAGTGACTTTTATATCTTCATATGGTGTTTTAGATACTTGTAACAAATATTCAATCGAACTTGCGAAGCATGAACTATATCCTATAGAGAATAATTCCTCTGGATTTGTTTTTTGATTAACAACACCACCCATTTCAACAGGTTTTGCTAATTCTAGCGTTAAACCAGATAATGTTTGACTGATTTTTCCGTTTCTTCCACCATGTGTGGTTGCTTTTCTTTCTAATAACTTTTGCATAATATCAACCCTTTCACCCTCATCTTACCAAATTGATAGGTTGATTAATGATAACATGCATTAAGTAAACGTTTTAGTGACTGATATACTTTATATTAATTAAAATATAAACTATATTGTTAAATCATTACTGAGTATAATATAATAAAGATAACAAGTCGAAAAGAACTTGCTTCTTAGACAACAAGAATGCAATCATATGAGCTAGATGATGACTGACAAATATGTCTGTCTTTTTTTCATTTTGATAAAAGAGGGAGTTTATATGAAAAAATTAATGTATGTTTTTTTGTTATTCATAAGTATATTAGGTTTATTATCGTGCAAGGATGATGAAGATCTTGTAATCACAGAAGTTACCATTCAGTTTGTAACAAACGGAGGAACATCAATAGAAGATATGGTTTGGGACATAACTGATGATGCGGTGATGTTTCCAACTCCAGTCAGAGAAGGCTATGTTTTCGTTGGTTGGTATCTAGATCCAGAACTCACCGAGAATTTTTCAGAACTTGAGCTTATAACCACTGAGATTATCATCTTCTATGCGAAATGGGAAGAAGAAGATTCCATCATTGAATCAACAACGATCACATTTAACTCTAATGGTGGTTCTGCTGTACAAGCCATCACACAAAGCCCGGGGACGATAATTACACCTCCAACCAATCCAACAAAAGAAGGGTTCGCCTTCGCTGGTTGGTACATGGATAGTTCACTGACACAACTTTATATATTTACAGTTCAACCAGCAACGAATTTGACTTTATATGCCAAATGGACACCTGTATCAAACAATATTGTCATTATATTTAATGTAGATGGCATCCTTACAACCTTTCAAGGAGCAGAAGGAACTCCTTTTACGATGCCACAAGACCCAACTAAGGAAGGATTTGAGTTTTTAGGGTGGACAAATCAAGTCAATGGAACAGAGTATTTCACATTATCAATTTACCCACAAAACAATCTTACGTTATATGCAAAATGGGAAGAAACAACCCAAGAAATAACTGTTACATTTGAAACATATGGAGGAACAGAAATCCCTGATTTGGTTGGTATTGAAGGAACACCTTTTGAAATCACTATTGAAATACTTAAGAGCGGATTTATGTTTGGTGGGTGGTATTTAGATGAAACACTAACCATACCTTTAGAAGAACAGGTGATTCCTGATGAAAATATAACCCTTTATGCTCGGTGGATTCCCTTGGATAATGTCGTTACACTTTATTTTGATACACTAGGTGGAAACGAAATTGATCCAATCATGGGTCTTCCAGGTGATGTGATTTCTATCGAATCTCCTCAAAAAGAAGGGTATACTTTTGATGGATGGTATTTAGATATGTTTTTCCTCGAAGAAGTCAATGAAATGGTCATACCTGAGAACAACACGACTTTCTATGCAAAATGGGTTATATCTATAAATCTAGGAGCATTCATTTATGACTCATTAACGTATCAAAATTATACAGCAAGACTTACAACCATGATGTCTACAATTGAAGAAGGTGAATCATCTATTGATCAACTATTATCCAATGATTATGGGCAAATAGTCTATGCAGTACATACCTCTGATAGTGAAAACAACTTTAGTTCATACTTTAATTATGTCTATACAGATGCATACGGTAATACCTATAACTACATCACACATGATTATGGTATGACCTATATTGCCTATGATGACTATACAGATACATACAAGGATCCCTATGAATTTATCACGACTTCTATGATGATGGTTGAAATGTTTGTTCCATCAGACTTATCATCAACATGGTTTACAAAAGATGGTATTTTCTATGTATTAAAAGACAACTATTTTGATCAAATGACGATGCATATAGGTGATTACATTGATCAACTTATTCACTATCAAATTT
>SBGC01000055.1 GCA_006226985.1 Bacillota bacterium
CAAAGCGTTGGTGGTGGACGGATACTTTTTGCAGGCGAACACGAGCAAGATCCTATGATTTATCCACATCAAACACTTCGGGCAATCAAAAAATACTGTAAGGAAAACAAGATACATCTTTATGATTATGTTTACCGTGTAGAAGGCGAAGATATCAAACTATTTTTAGAAGATATTTGGGAAACCATGAGATCTTCAATTATAAGAGGTATAGCGACAAAAGGTGTTTTACCCGGACCTTTGAAACTCAAGCGGAAAGCACCAGAACTCTATGCACGAGATCCCAATAAAGAAGTGATGGAAATTACTGAAAATCGCTTAGTATCGGCATATGCGTTTGCTGTCAGTGAAGAAAATGCAAGCGGTGGTATCATCGTTACAGCCCCAACATGTGGTGCTTGTGGTGTATTACCTTCAGTCCTTTATTACATGCATGAAAAGCATGATGTGATTACTAAAGAACGTATCATTAATGCATTAGCTGTTGCGGGTCTCATTGGAAACTTAATTAAGCATAATGCATCGATTAGTGGTGCAGTTGCCGGATGTCAAGCTGAAGTTGGTAGTGCATGTGCGATGGCAGCTGCAGCTCATGCGACACTCTTTAATTTGTCGATGGATCAAGTCGAATATGCTGCAGAAATTGCTATTGAACATCACCTTGGATTAACATGTGATCCAATTAATGGATATGTTCAAATTCCATGTATTGAGAGAAATGCAGTTGCAGCACTTCGTGCGATTGATGCATGTGGATTAGCTTACTTTTTAACCGATTCAAGAAAAATTTCATTTGATATGGTTGTTCAAACGATGTATCAAACTGGATTAGACATGAACACCTCATATAAAGAAACATCACAAGGTGGGCTTGCAAAATACTATCAGGAGGACGACGATGTTAACTGTTGGTGATATCATTATTGGTAAAGCTATCGATGTGGATTATGAAGGACAAGGTGTGATTAAGCACGAAGGGTATGTGATCTTTGTTAAAGGTCTTCTTTTACATGAAGAAGCAAAAATCAAAATCACACACATCAAGAAAAATTTCGGACAAGGAGTTTTTTTAGAACTCATCACACAAAGTAAAGATCGATTCATACATCCACAAACTATACTTGGTTCATGTAATCTACTTCATATGGATAAACATGAACAACTTTTTTGGCAGCACAAGATCACTCAAGAAACACTTAAAAAAATCATGCATGAAGATATTATTGTCGAATCCACAATTACTGATGGAAAAGACATGCATTACCGGAATAAATCTGTCTTTCATGTAATGGATAAGCCTTATTTGAGTTTAGGACTATATCATTACCACGATATGAAACTCGTTGAAGTTTCTCAATTTATATTAGCAGATGAAAAGACAAATGAAATTTTGAATTATCTTAACTTTAACAAAGTGATAATTGATCCTAAAACCTTAAAACATGTCGTTATTCGTACAAATCCAAAAGGTGAAGCACTCATTACTTTAGTCGCAAAATCTTCTAAATTCACCGGACTCGAAAAACTAATACAGCATCTTATTAAACTTAAAAACATTAAAGGTATTACTTTAAACATATCCACATCAGATAATGAGATTTTGGGCGATAAGTCGTATACACTCTATGGAGAAAACCTTTTGAGTGAACCTATTGGAGATAAACATATTTTCATCAATGATCGATCCTTTTTTCAAATCAATTTACCAGTCATAAGTAAAGTCTATGACATCATTAAAAAGCATATACGAAAAGATTCCATTGTCATTGATGCTTATAGCGGTGTCGGAAGTATTGGTTATTATGTCATCGATAAACTCAAAAAACTTATCCTCATCGAATCAAATAAAGACTCTATAAGCATGGCTAAACTTACACAAGAGACATATCAACTAAACAATGTAGAAATTGTTCAGGGAAGAGCAGAACATCTTGTCAAAGATTATCAAGCAGATGTTTTAATTGTTGATCCCCCAAGAAATGGATTAATGCCCGAGCTTTTAGATATCCTAAATAAAACACTATTTAAGCAAATCTTTTATCTTTCATGTGATGCTAAAACACTAGCTAGAGACTTAAATACATTAAAAGAAGTATATCACATCGATAAAGTATATCCAATTCGCATGTTCTATCATACGACATCTCTAGAGACACTTGTTATATTAAGTAAAAAATAGGAGGTTTTTATGAGAATTATTGATTGGTTATTAGCTGGTGATCCAGTTATTGTTCGATTAACAAACAAATATTTACTTCATAAAGATTTAGTCAGTGAAGACGATGGATACATTGCAAGATATTTAAGTCTATATAATGCAGAAGAAAACATGTGGGGTCATGGTATTTATTCACCCAAATGGATATCTACTCATTACACACTGCTTGAATTATGCGACATGGAAATTCATCCCAAAAATCACATATACTTACAAGCTGTTAACCATTTAGTTCATGATATGTGGCATGAAGATGGCAAAGTCAACGCCTATCGTCATCAGGATTTATGTGTCGTGGCGATGATGTTAAGAATGTTGGCTTATGTTGACATAAAACATAAAGCTATAGAAGAAATGATCTCTTACATCATTAAACATCAGATGCCAGATGGTGGCTGGAATTGTGCCTGGGAAAGAGATAAGACAAAAAAAAGTTCACTACATACAACATTATCTGTCCTTGAAGCTTTTCAAATGATTATAGATCAAGGAGTAAATAATGATGAAATTAAGCAAAAAATGTTGGATGGAATTGACTTTATCTTCAAAAAGAGATTTTTTAGAAAAGAATCGAATAACAACATTATTCATCCAGATATGGCATCCTATCACTACCCACCACGATGGAAATACGATTACTTTCGAGCAATGTTTTTCTTAGCAAAAAGAAAACATCTATATGATCAAACGATGGATGAACCGATAGAAATGATAAAGCATGAAATCGAAAAAGGGTATCTTTCACCCGGTAAAAAGTATTCAGGTAAGACACACTTTTTACTCGAATCAAAAAAATCACGATTTAATACACTAAGAGCTTTAATCATCTTAAAACAATATGACCATACATTTTATCAAGATATCATAAAAAAAGACTTTGAATACTAAATTCAAGGTCTTATTTTCTTACAAAGGGATTAAATTCTTTTTCATGACCAATTGTTGTTGGTTTTCCATGCCCTGGATATACGACTGTTTCATCTGTAAATAATTGATAGATTCTTTTGACACTTTTATAAAGCGCTTGACTATCTGCTAGTGGAATATCTGTTCTTCCAATACTTTGAAAGAAAAGGGTATCACCCGAAAATAATAAGTCCTGCCCATATAAAACAGTAGAACCCATGGAATGTCCTGGTGTTTCATAAACAACAAATTCCTGCCCAATAAATGAAATCATGTCTAAATCTTTAACCCAAACATCAACGGGTATTTCATAACCAATTCGATTATATACAGACATTTTTAGCCATATTTTATCTTTCTCTGGTGCATAAACAACAGCATCATAGATATCTTTAATACGCTTTACACCACCCACGTGATCTGGATGACCATGGGTAAGATATATTTTTACAACAATCAGTTTCTCTTCATCTAAAAATGATAAAACTTCATCACTTTCATAACCAGGATCGATGACAAAAGCTAAACCCTCTTCATAAAGGATATAGCATTTACTTCTTATTTCTCCAAGTGTAAATATTTTCAATTTCATAACATCACCGCATCTATTATATACCAACAACGCTTTCATAATCATATGTTAAGCAATTAATATCGATATAAACTATAATAGTCATGGTTTAGGAGGTCTTATGATGCATATTAAAAATTCATATATTGAATTAATTGGAAACACACCGTTACTTAGACTTAATCGATACGAAAAACTTATCGGAAGCTATGCAGAAATTGTTGTTAAATTAGAAAACTTAAATCCATTAGCATCTGTCAAAGACAGACTCGCTTATGCGTTAATAGAGTCTATTGAACAAAAAGGACTTATAACTGAACAAACACTGATTGTTGAACCCACATCAGGAAATACGGGTATTGGACTTGCTTTTATATGTGCAGCTAAGGGGTATCCATTAACACTAATCATGCCTGAATCTGTGTCAAAAGAACGTATGCAAATAGCTGAAGCTCTTGGTGCAACAGTAATATTAACAGATAAAACATTAGGCATGAAAGGATCTATCCAAAAAGCGAATGACATACTTAAAGAAAATCCACATGCAATCATGCCCATGCAATTTGAAAATATCGCAAATCCAGCGATTCATCGTCGAACAACAGCATTAGAAATTTTAAGAGATACAGATGGATCTCTTGATTATTTTGTTGCAGGAGTCGGTACAGGTGGAACGATCACTGGAACTGGTGAAGTTCTCAAAGATCATGATAAAAATATCAAAATTATTGCTGTTGAACCTAAAGATTCTGCTGTTCTTTCTGGTGGTCAACCAGGACCACACATGATTCAAGGTATTGGTGCAGGGTTTATTCCACCGGTTTTAAATGTCAATATCATTGATCAAATTATCACAGTTTCAAATGAAGATGCCATGGAAACTGCACGTATACTTGCTAAAACTGAAGGTGTTTTTGCAGGTATTTCATCTGGAGCAAATTTGTATGCCGCATCTCAACTCGCATTAAAAAAAGAAAACCAAGGAAAGAGAATAGTGGTTATTGTTTGCGATACAGGTGAAAGATACTTGTCAACACCACTTTATCAGACACATGTTTAAATGGCTATTTCGCTGTACAATAGAAGATGTTAGAACAGCTAAAAAATTTGATCCTGCAGCACCAAGTTGTTTGATGATTTATTTTACTTATCCTGGTGTTATCGCTTTGAGAAGACATCGTAAAGAACATAAATTATACAATAAAGGCTTTAAAAATCTTGCAAGATGGATGAGCTATCGAACACGAAAGAAAACAGGTATTGACATTCACCCTGCAGCAAAAATCGGTCGTGGTGTATTTATCGATCATGGCATGGGTTTAGTTATCGGAGAAACAGCAGTTGTTGGTGATTATTGCATTTTATATCATGGTGTAACATTAGGTGCAAACACCTTTGAAAAAGTGGATCGTCACCCCAAATTAGGAAGTCATGTGATTGTCTATGCAGGTGCTAAACTGATTGGAAATATCCATATTGGAGATCATAGTGTGATTGCTGCAAATGCTGTGGTCGTTAAAGATGCGCCAGCATATAGTAAATTAATCGGTGTACCAGCACATAGAAACACATCTTTATCATGATTTTGTTATAGATTTTTCAAGTGTATCTTAAATTTAGTGAATACACGAATAATCGTTGACAAATAACATTATTTTTGTTATCATTAATTGAGTTTTTTAGGAGGTTTATTATGCTTTGGATGGATTATATCGCAATTATTGCAGGAATACTCCTTGTTACAGTGGTACTTTTACAAAGTTCTCAAGATGATATCAAGGATGCATTCAGTGGTGAAAAATCAGAATTGTTTAAAAATAAGAAAGCACGTGGATTTGAATTATTCATGATGCGTTCAACAGCAGTATTATCAGTGATCTTAGTCGTGATGGTACTCTTATCAAACAATCTTAGATAACCAATCAAAAGTGTTCCTTGGGAACACTTTTTTCTTGTAAGAAGGTGACAACTTGCCACAACGTTATTTTGTTGAAGAATTAAATCACGAGATTACGGGTAATGATTTACATCACATCCTTCATGTCATGAGAATGAAGTCACATGATGAAATCATTGTCTGTCAACATAAACAATGTTTTTTAGTTTCTATAACCATTGAAAAAGATAAAGTGACCTATGAAATCATCAAAGAATTAGAAACTCATCAAAGAGCAGAAATCACATTGTTTCAAGGCTTACCAAAAGGATCTAAAACAGAATTTATCGCGAAATATGCAACAATTTTTGGTGTCTCAAATATCGTATTTGTAGAAATGAAGCGAAGTATTCCAAAAATAGAAAATGAAGATAATAAAACAAGAAGATTGCTATCCATTGCTAAAGAAGCTGCTGAACTTGCACATCGAGATGATGTGCCACATATAAGTTTTCAAAAAAATATTCAAAAAATAGATTTTAAATCATATGATATCGTATTACTTGCTGATGAAAATTATAAATCAAAAACATTATATGAAGTTTTACCAGATGTTAAACATGATGCGAGGATTGCGATGATTATTGGACCTGAAGGCGGCATCTCAGAACAGGAAAGAAACTACCTATTAGAACAAAATGTCGTCTTAGTTTCGCTTGGTGAACTCATTTTTCCAACAGAAGCCGCATGCCTTTACATATTATCGTATCTATCGGCTAAAAATTCCTGAAAATTTTTGACAAATGTTAAAAAATTGTATATAATGAAAAAGGCTATTAATCTAAGCGTGGAAGGAGGGCAGACCAATGCCTAAAACAATCGTTCGCGAAAAAGAATCAATTGAAGATGCTCTACGTCGCTTTAAACGTGATGTTTCGAAGTCAGGAAACCTCCAAGAAGCACGCAAACGTGAATTCTACATTAAACCAAGTGTAGCACGTAAAGATGCTCAACGCGCAGCACGCTCGAAGAAAAAATAATTGATTAAAAAACGCATCGTTTGATGCGTTTTTATGTTAAATAAGTAAAAAAAGTACAGTAGTGCTTTTTTATTTTTTTCACTGTGGTATAATAATTACACGATAAGGAGCGGATTTAATGAAATTAAATCGACAAATTCATCATGTGGATGCTATATCTCGACTCGTTGGTGTCCAAGACCGTAATCTCTTAGTTTTCAAACAATACCTCGGTATCACCGTATCACTTCATGGTTCTGATATTGTTACAGATGCACATCATGACATGATACCATTGTTGGAAGCTATTTTTGATGTCTTAATTGAACTAGCTGAGCATCAAATTCAATTAACAGAACGAGATGTTATGTATATTATCAAACTTGCTGAAAAAAATGAACTTGAAGATGTATTTGAATTATATCGGAATCGTAAAAAAGTTTTAGTAAATGATTTAGGAAAATCAATATATCCCAAAACATTTACACAAAAGAAGTATATTGAGGCAATCGAAAATAGTGATTTAGTATTTGGTGTAGGTCCTGCTGGAACAGGTAAAACATATTTAGCTGTTGCTCAAGCTGTCTCAGATTTAAAAAATGGTAAAGTAAAAAAACTCATTTTAACAAGACCAGTCGTTGAAGCAGGTGAAAACCTTGGATTTTTACCTGGTGACTTAAAAGAAAAAGTCGATCCATATTTAGTACCTCTTTATGATGCATTATATGAGATGTTAGGAACGCAAAATACGATGAGTCTACTTGAAAAAGGTGTTATTGAAATTGCACCACTCGCATATATGAGAGGACGTACCTTAGAAAATGCGTTTGTTATACTTGATGAAGCACAAAATACAACACGCGTTCAAATGAAAATGTTTTTAACGCGTTTAGGATTTGCATCTAAAATGGTCATTACAGGTGATCCTTCACAAAGCGATTTACCGAAAGGAATTCCTTCCGGTCTTAATCAAGCTATTGCTATTCTCACCGATATTGATTCAATATCCGTCATTACATTTGATAAGATTGATGTTGTCAGACATCCACTTGTCCAACGTATTCTTGAAAGGTATGAAACAAATGAAAGTTAACCTTTATAATCAAACGGAAGAAAATATAAGAAAAATAAAAAGTTTACTTAAAAAAGTATTTAAACCCATCGAAGAATCACTAAGTATGCAAATTATTTTAGTCACACAAGAAACGATTCATGAGATGAATAAAACATATCGTCAAATAGATAAACCAACCGATGTATTAAGTTTTATCAATGATGATGAGCTCGATAATTCACTCGGAGATATTTTTATCTCCATTGAACAAGCAAGATTACAATCGATTGAGTATGGACACTCCTTTGAAAGAGAAATTGCATTTCTTGCGGTTCATGGTTACTTACACTTAAAAGGTTTTGATCATCATACGAAAGAAGAAGAAAGCATTATGATACAAGAACAAGAACGTATCTTGAAACGTGCAAATTTAGAAAGGAATACACTATGAAACAAATAGAACAAGCTAAATTAGCGATGCAAAATTCATATTCACCCTATTCACATTTTAAAGTAGGCGCAGCCATTGAATTAAAAGATGGTACATATATCCATGGAGCAAATATCGAAAATGCATCTTTTGGGTTATCCATATGTGCTGAAAGAAGTGCCATGGTCTCACTTTTAAGTCAAGGATATAAAAAAGAAGATATCGTATCGATGACGATTATTGCAGATGATTCAATTCCTGTTTCACCATGTGGAGCATGTCGTCAATTTATGCATGAAATCCTACCAAAAGACACAAAAATTACACTCGCAAATTTAAAGGGTGATACCAAGGTTACGACCAAAGATGAATTACTCCCTTATGCATTTGTGTTAGATAAATAACATATGGATATGATTAAAAGTGGCTTCATAGCCATCGTTGGTCGACCCAATGTCGGTAAGTCAACACTTCTTAATGCACTTATTGGGACAAAAGTCTCGATTATGAGCCCAAAACCACAAACAACCAGACATCGAATTTTAGGCGTCTTAACCGAAAATGACTACCAAATGATTTTTGTTGATACACCAGGTATGCATAAAGGGAAAGATTTACTGAATAAAAAAATCGATCAGGTAGCTGTTTCGTCATTAGGTGATGTGGATATTGTTTTATTTGTGGTTGATGGCATAAAAGGTTCAGCTGAAGAACACATCATCAATTATTTCACTCATTTAAATAAACCGGTATTTCTTGTCATTAATAAAATTGATGAACTTAAAAATAAAGCACAAATTGATGAAATCATTTTAAGCTACATCTCTGCATTTTCATTCGAAGGTGTTATTCCGATTTCAGCTAAAAACGAAACATACCTCAAACAGTTGAAAGAATCCTTACTTCCTCATCTTGAAGAAGGTCCTATGTATTTTCCAAAGGATATGAAGTCTGATCAATCTGAAGAAAAACTGATGAGTGAACTTATTCGCGAAAAAATACTTTTTCATACAGAACAGGAAGTTCCTCATGCGGTAGCTGTAGTGATTGAATCTTTAGAAGAAAATGATGAAGAAAATACGATTGATGTATCTGCTTTAATCATTGTTGAACGTCCCACTCAAAAACAGATTCTCATTGGTAAAAATGGGGAGAAGATGAAAAAAATTGGTTCGGAAGCGCGAAAAGAAATTAATCAACTCTTACATACAAAGATTCATTTAACGCTTTGGGTAAAGGTGAAAAAAGATTGGCGCAATCGTCCATCGGATTTGAATGCTTTTGGATATGGTGATGATATTTAATGGAAGGCTTAATCTATAAGGTTCAACCTTATTTGGAGCACGCAAGATTGCTGTTTGTTTATACAGAAACAGGCAAAAAAACACTCCTTGCACAAGGCTCACAAAAAGTGAATAATCCGAATCGAATACTCGCTCAATTTTTGACGCATATATCCTTTAAAGAATCTCAAAAAACATTTATTACACTAAGTGAAGCGAAGATTATCAATGATTTTAAAGATGTTAAAGAAGATTATATAAAAACACAATGTGCAGCGCTTATTTTAGAGATTATTGATCATTTCATGGATGATGCTCATCATCACATGCAAATATTTAATGAAATGATGTTAGCACTTCAAGCAAACGATGTTCAATTATCATCGATTAGTTTTGCATTAAAAATGTTAAAACCATTAGGTTATGAAATAAATCTTGATTTAGATGGTCGAAAAGTTAAAGGTATTAGCATCGAAAGTGGTTCAATTATTTATGATGGTGAAGCTGGTATGGTGGATTTGGATATCAAAACCTCGACATATCTTCTAAAACTGATGTATATGCCATATCAAGATTTAAAAGACGTTCCTGATGAGTATTTGACTAAAATAAAAGAATTTATTTTAAAATACTATCAGT
>SBGC01000137.1 GCA_006226985.1 Bacillota bacterium
CAAGTCTCCCATATATCATAGAATTTTCGCGCAATGATACCTGTTAAGATACCCGCAGGTATTGATAAGAATAACATAATGGGTAGATATGCAACAACTGCAATACTTCCGATAACAAAGATCCCTGCAGCAATCTGTCCTATAGTATGAAAGATTGAGCCGATGACGCTTACACCAAGAATTCCAAAGAAATTAGTTTTCTTAAAGAATCCCATAGCTAGAGTTGCAACAACAGCACCACTTAAACTCATATAAAAGATGGGTCCTAAGAGTTTACCACTTAAAATAGCAACAAGTAATACACGTGCTATTGTCAAAGTGATGCCGTCTTTAAATGAATAAACATAAATAATGATGAGTGTAACAACGTTCGCAAATCCTAGTTTTGCGCCAGGTACAGGAATAACATTAATGGCTGATTCTATAATATTTAAAACAATGGCGATTGCTAAAAAGTTAGCAAGTAGTGTTAGTTTTCTAATGCGATCCATTATTACACCACAAAATCTGGAATTGATTCATCATATTCCCTTTCAAATTCTACTCTGATTCGGTTGGGCAAACAGATAAGAGGTTTACCTGTTGATGTTCCTTCCAAGCTGCAAATATTATTAGGACTTGATTCCTCAATTATCTTTACACTTCGTTGTCCAAAGTTGTATTGTATGACAACAATTTGTCTTCTTCCATCCACCTTATAATCGCCTAATAAAGTGATTGTCCTGTTGTTTGAATCAATGATGGGAAACACATCATCATAGTCTCCTGGAACTTCTTGTTTTCGATGTGTAACGACCTGTTTATCAAAATCAATAGATGCTATAGGTTCATCTGAGTTGCCATAATAAATATGGGCAACAGCGGCGTCGTTTCCATAAGCAAAATAATTAAAATACGCAAAAACACTACCCACAACAACGAGCAGTACTAGGACTAAAATGATATCTCTTTTATTTTGCGTTTTGTTTTTTATTGCCATTAAAAATCCTCATCTATATCATTAATTAAATACTTAGATATTGTACGATCTTGGTTGAATGTAATGATATCTATTTGCAATTCTTCTTGGTGTTCAAGTATCCAAGCTTCAAGTTCAGCTTTTGGCATTGAGAATAATGCAGTAGAAAGTGCATCTAATAATCCTGCATTAGGACCTATTAAAGTTACCGTGTGATAAAAATGTGCTGGCTGTTTTGTTAGTGGTGATACGATATGATGATATCTGTTGCCACCATAAATGACGTATTTTTCATAGTTTCCACTTGTTGTAATACTATTATTACTCGTATAAAAAGTTCCATACGCTTCTGAATAGTTTGGACCTAAAATAGGATTAGCTAATTCAATCCAATATTTACCACTTTCACGAATCGGATGTTTTCCAACAACAATAGAACTAGATCCCGCACTCACTGAGAAATATTCAATACCTAACTCTACGAATAAATCATAGACTTTTTGTGTTGCATATCCTTTTGAGATTGCACCTAAGTCTAGTTTAATGTCTTCACCTTGTATTTCAATATAATACTTTTGATTTTCTTCTGTAAGAATGATGTTAAAATCTTCAGTATCTATTTGATTTACTTTATCAATTGTTAAATTAAAGGCTTCTGTAGTGATATCTTGTTTATATTCATAAAATGCGAATGTATCTGTATAATTTTCAACTGAAATACGACCGTTTTGCAAGTTAATTCCAGTGACTTCTACATAGACCTCATCATCCAGTAAAAATACAGTATCGCCGATTTGTGGGTCTTCTTCTGGCGTAATAATATCTTTCCAAGCATCAACCACTTTTCCAATCGATATATCGAAATATCCATTGGATAATGACTTAATCTCTTCAGCATACACAAGTAAATCATATAATTCTTTATCAATCTCTAACTTTTGATTCTTCTGCTGATTAATTGAATAGATATTCTCCAAATAATCAGAATTTTCATCTAATGGATCATAGCTGGTTGTTAATTCATGATACATGCGATATATACTTTCTACTTGGTCTCTAACACTATGGGCTTCTTCTTCAGTTTCAGTAGAAATGTTAATCGCAATATATGCATACATATAGTCATTATTAAAAGAGAAACTATAATCAAATCTGTCTTCAGTAATTTCACCTTCATTTTGACAAGAAACAACAAATAATGAGGCTAATAGAAGCATCAAAATTAAGTATATTTTTTTCACGAAATCACCTCTCTTTTTATTCATGACATACGTAAAGAAAAGGACAGTAAATGTCCTAAATCTTTACATCAATAATTGATCCATCTGGATTTGGATGATCCTTAAGATACTCTAAAATAGGATTAAAGTGCTTATCAACTTTTCCTGGTTTACATCTTGATACGTTTTTAACCTCACCGTTGATAATACCAGTAGCAAACGCTCGACAACCTGGTGTTCCACACGCGCCACAGTTATAATTTGGTAACAGTTTCTCGATATCATCAATTCTTTCGTCTTCTTTTACAGTTAAATACTGATTCGCCAGTGAAAGAACGACGCCTAATAAAATACCAAGTACGCCAAGTACGATAAATGGGTAAATAAAGTCCATTATAGCTTGACCTCCTTCATAAATTCGAGTGCTTCTTTGAAGCTGCCATGACATCCGCCAGTTGTTGTACTGCATGTACCGCATGTTTGTGCTTCATTGTAAGCTTCTTTACATGACTCAGGGACTGCAACTTTAGCATTAAGTGCCATTGCTAAAATATAAATACCTATAAATCCACTGAGGATACCTACTAATATCAATATTTGCATTAGATAATACCTGCCAATCCCATAAAGGCCATTGCCATAAGTCCTGCTGTAACCATTGCTATTGGCATACCTTTTAATGCTTTAGGTACTGGTTGTGAATCTAAACGCATACGAATTGCCGTAAACGTAATAATGATAAATGCATATCCTAAACCTGATCCTAACGCAAATGTTAATGCTTCTACATAGGATTGTGGGTTTGCAACGTTTGTTAGTGCAACACCTAGAACAGCACAGTTAGTTGCAATTAATGGTAAATAAACACCAAGTGCTTTATATAAACTTTGAGAAAATCTCTTAATAACTAATTCTGTTAATTGTACTAAAGATGCAATGACTAAAATGAATGCAATTGTATCAATATAACGAATATTAAGTGGTACAAGTACATAATGATAGAGTGGGAATGTGATAACTGCTGATAAGAAAATGACAACAATAACAGCAAGTCCCATGCCCACAACAGACTTCATCTTCGTTGAAACACCAAAGAATGAGCATAGTCCTAAGAACTGCATCAATACGATGTTATTGACTAACATCGAAGAAATTAATAGTGCTAGTAAGTTCATTATTTCTTAGCTCCTTTCTTTTGACGATAAGCTGTAATAATTGCTAGAATAATACCAATAACTAGAAATGCTCCTGGAGGTTGAACTAAAATTGAGTATGCATATTTATCCAATCCAGCATTTCCTAAGAATGTATATTCAAATCCTAATGGTAATGTTTGTCCTAAAATGATTTGTCCTGTTCCTAAAAATTCTCTAAAGAATCCAACTATAGAAAGTGATAATGCAAATCCAAGTGCAACACCAAATCCATCGAGTGCAGAAGGCAATACACCATTTTTAGAAGCAAATGCTTCAGCTCTACCAAACACAACGCAGTTAACTGTGATGAGTGCGATAAACACACCAAGTTCAGATGCTAATGCTGGTGCAAACGCATCAACTAACATCTTAAGAACAGTTACTTCTGTTGCAATAATAATTACATAAACTGGAATACGTACAGTTGATGGTACAAGCTTACGAATCGATGATACGGAGGTATTTGTTAATGTCAATACGATCATAACTAAAATACCCATACCAAATGCACCTTCAAAGGTTGATGTCACAGCTAAAGCTGGACACATACCTAATACCATCACAAAGATACCATTTTCTTTTAAGATACCTTTAGTAAATACTTCCCATAATGATTGTTCTTTTTCTTCAACTTTTTTAGCTGGAGATTTTTTCGCTTCTGTCATCCTAATACAACCTCCTTCAAGTCTTCAAGTAAATCAATCATCAAGTTTCTTGATCTAGCAGTTGATCCAGCGAGTATGTCTGCACCATGGGTACGAACAATTGCTAAATCAACACCTTCATATTCGACAGCAAAATCAAGAGATGCTGTATAATAACCACCTTTAGAGTGATTGTACTCAGCTGATGGTAAATCAATTTGTAGAATGATATTATCTAAGTCAAGCGCAACATATAAGCTTATGTCACCACTTAAAACATCGTAATCATTGTAGATAGTTGTTCCTGTTAACTTATAGATAGTTCCTACTGCAACATCGTTTAATGTCACATCATATTTTTCTAATACTGTTGCTGTTGCTGCAAATGAGTTATCTTTGATGCTTACATAGCCATTGCCAAACGCATCATCAAACACTTGAATTTCAGCACCAGTAACCGTTAATGTTACAGGAATTGATGTTGTATGATTGTCAGAGTCAGTCACTTGTACAGTATAATTATATGTTCCCGGAGCAGTTAAGTTTACTGTATCGAATCCGATAACTTCGATATCTTCTGTTAAATCACCATCTTGGTAATCATAAGCTGTGATTCCTTCAAGTGGTTCAAATGTACCATCTTTTTCGACAGCCACAACAACTTCAACACCAATAAGCATCGGATCTTGAGGAATTCCATTTTCGTGGAAGTCAATGGCAAGTAAGACCATTTCTTTAATCCAGTTAGTTGTATTAGTTGCAGTCATACCTGACATTAAATCAGTGTTTGTAGCATCATAAGGTGCAATCGCTGCAACTTCACTTGCTGGAACATTTTTTAAAACCGTTTTAATATATCGCTGAATACCTGAAATTGTCCAATTAGATTGAACAAGCTCGACGATTTCAACAGTAACTAAATCATTTTGATCAATACCAACAAGTAATTCTAAATAGCCATTTGTATCATCTGGACCTGTAATACCATAAGTATTTTTCATGATAACAGTATAGACAGTTCCTACCAATTGATTACTGTTGTTATATGCTTCTTCCTTTGAATTAACAATCATGTAGATGTTTTCATCGGGAATAGGTTGTATACTTTCTTTATTCTTTAGTGTTACAACTTGATTGAATAGTAGATCTTCTGGAGCATTAGGTACAACTTGTGTAGCAGCAACAACGAGAAGCAACCCTACAACAATCATGATCGCTGCATTAATGATTAAAACTAAATTTTCGCGTTTCATGGTAGAATAACCTCCTTCAAGTCTTCAAGTAAATCAATCACTAAGTTTCTACTACGAGCGGTTGCTCCTGCAAGGATTGTATCTCCAATGGTGCGGACATCTGCGAGATTTTCATCTGTAAATTCACCTAAGAAAGTGAGTGTTTGTGAGTAATAACCACCTTTTGAATGGTTATATTCTGCCGATGGTGCAGTAATAAGTAAAATATTATTTTCGTTATCAACATGAACATAAAGTGTGATTGAAGCACTAGCTCCACCATCTTCTTCAGATTGGTATTGCGATGTACCTGTGAGTTTATAAATATAACCTAACACTTCTCCACCAGATGTACGTGTAACAATTTGACGTGATAACACTGTAGCGGTCGCTTGACTTGCAAAAGCTGCATCATCAGTCTGTGTTGTAAATGCTTGATATAATTGATCAATAGGTTCTGTAAACTCAGGTTCTGGTTGTGAATTAGCAAATTCAGTTGCTACATCAGCAAACATTGCTTTTAATGTATTGAGTGAACCTGTAGCACCTGTTTCTAAATCAGCTACGACACCTAAATTACTTACGTTAAGTCCTACAAAGTCTTGAAGATTTCTTGTTGTTGCATCGGTTTTATACGTTTGTTCAAGTGTAATAAATGATGCACCGAGAATTTCTCCAGTACTACTTACACTCACTACAAATCGCATTTGACCGAATTTATTCGTTTGGTAAACTTCATAAATGAACGCTATCGTTTGTTTTGTTTCATCATTGAGTTCTTTATCAAAAACTTCAACTTTACTTACTAGTGAACTAGGTGCTCCATCTAGAAGTGCTACTTCTTCAAAACTTACAAGTTCTGGAACAACTTCTTGATAAGCAGCTAGCTTAGCACGATATACATTGTCTTCAATAATGGGAGCAGTAATAGCATTAACTCCACCAATAAGTAATCCACAAACTAAAGCGACAATTGTTAGAACAACTGTGTAATGTATCAGTGGTTTTTCTGCAAATAATTTTTTCATTATGCAGCACCTCCTACACCAAAGTAAACGACTAAGCCAAAGATTGCAATAATGACGATATAACCAATGATGAACGCTGGTTTAATCTTGTTAGATGACCATTTTGGATAGTCAATGAGTGGAACAAACATGTTTGCAAACAATAATGCAAACGCAACCCCTTCAGGATACGCTCCAAATAGGCGTATTAAAACTACGAGTGTTGCGACTAAAAGACCATACAACCAACGACCCGGTCTTGTAACAGGCGATGTCACTGGATCTGTAATCATGAAAACCACACCAAACATTAAACCACCTGCAAATAAGTGGTAGAGCGTGTATTCTAAAACATGATCTGGATGTAATTTTAGTCCTGCAAGTGTAATTAAAATGATAAATGTTACAACTGCTGAAAGCATCACACGATAATCAGCAGAACGACGAATGAGTAAATATGCTGCCCCTAATAAAATAGCAATCACACTAATCTCGCCCATTGCACCGGGAATGTTGCCCATGAACAATTCTAAAATTGAATAGCTATTGAGTGCATCAGGAAATAACTGTCCACCTTCGCGAATAGTTCCAAGTGCAGTGCCACCAGCAGATAAGTCAATACCTATATACGTACCTGTAAACATATCACCTAGCGCTAAAGCGATAAAAATACGACCTACAGCTGCGACATTAAAAATATTAGATCCCAAACCACCAAAGAGTAATTTACCAACAACGATACCGAATGCAGCGCCGACAACAACTGCATAAATCGGCAATTTACTAGGTATAATCATTGCAAAAATAACAGCACTAATCGCTGGTGTTAATACATTGTTAATTGAATAATCCTTATATCGTGATTTGAAACGTGTAATCCACTT
Organism: Bacillota bacterium; assembly: GCA_006226985.1. Lineage (GTDB taxonomy): Bacteria > Bacillota_I > Bacilli_A > Acholeplasmatales > Acholeplasmataceae > Peloplasma. The sequence continues at coordinate 7,142 of SBGC01000137.1, forward strand.
ATCAGCCTTATCTGGTTTATGAGTGATTGCAAAACCGAGAGCTTCTAAACCAATCATCGTAACCAAGGATATTAATATACGGAGTATCGCATCAAAACCAAAGCGATAAATAGCAAATGCAACGACTGGAATGAGTGCGATTAGCACATCAGTCATCATGCGTTTCGTAGAAACTTGCTTACGGATATAGGGACTTGTTTGTTTAATTGCTTGCATATTGACCTCCTATTTGCCAGCAAAGCGTTTGCCTGAACGCATATACTCTGTCAAATGAATCTTTGATGGACATACATAAGAACATAATCCACATTCGATACACTTGTTGACCTCTAACATTTTTAAAGCATCTTTATCTCTAACTTTGTATGCATTCATAATTTGAACAGGTTGGATTTGAACTGGGCAAGAATACACACATGATGCACAATGAACGCACGCTTCTTCTTTTTCAGGTTGCTCATTTAAAACGATTAAACTTGTTGTCGTATGTGTCATCACAACATCGTCTCTTTGAATGTTTGTACCCATCATTGGTCCACCAAGAATCATGACTTTGGGTTTTTCAACATCCTTATAACCGCCTGTTAGTTCAACAAGATTTGAAACAAGTGTTCCAATGCGTGCTCTAAAATTCGAATTGAATACACCGTCACCACTCACTGTAAAGAGTCTTTCTAAAACTGGAAGTCTCTTCTTTACAGCAGCATAGATACTTTGAAGTGTTGAGACGTTAAAATTTAGTACACCATATTTTGAAAGTAACTCGCCTTGTGGAATGCTAATACCAATTGCGTTTTTAATCATCGCTAATTCCCATCCTTGTGGATAGTAATTGCCAACTTTAACAACTTCTATATTATAATCAGTGAATTCTTTTAACGCGAAATTCATGCGTTCTTCGATTTCTTTATATTTCTTTTTTATCGCGATGACACCTTTTTTAGCTCCTGAAGCTTTCATGGCATAAATAAGACCTTGAATAACCTCTTTTGGATGGTTTATCATAACACCATAGTCACTAATAAGGTTCGGTTCACATTCAACCCCGTTGGCAATCACGACCTCAATAGGATCTTTAGTTTCCAACTTAATATACGTAGGGAATGCACTTCCACCTAAACCAACTAGCCCAGCATCTTTAATGATTTGAATATATTCTTCCTTTGTTAATCGTTCGATTTCTACATCAGTACGATCAACAATTGATGGTAGTAATTCATATTTTTTATCATTTTTTACGATTAAACAGTCGACGAGTTTTCCACTCTGGTCGATATGCTTTTCGTAACCCACAACTTCACCACTGACAGTTGCGTGCATAGGTTGTTCAAAAAATGCACCTTTTCTTGTTCCTACAACTTCTCCTACTTTTACAAATTGTCCACCGCGTACACAAGTTTCACCTTCTGGGCAACGCGCACTTGTTACTGGATAGTAGACATATTCAGCATCTAGGTAGTGTAGTATAGGTAATTCTTTTAAGGCTTTTTTACCGTCTGGGATGTATTTCGTTTTTGCAATCATCTCTTAGACTCCCTTCTCATATAATGGAAATTTTTGCGTTAATTCAATAACTTTTTGATTTATTTCTTCTAATTTTTGCAAATCTTTTCGATGTGTGAGTGCTTCATCGATAAATTTAGCAATCGCAACCATCTCTTTTTCTTGAAAACCTCTTGTTGTTACAGCAGGAGTTCCTAATCTAATACCACTCGCATATGCAGGTTTTTCTTTATCAAATGGGAGTCCATTTTTGTTACATGTTATAGACACTTTATGAAGTGTCGTTTCTGCTTCCATACCAGTCATACCATGACGCATTTTCACATCAACGAGCATTAAATGATTATCTGTACCACCACTTACCACTCTATAACCTAATTTTTGAAGTTCAGTAGCTAGTGTGTGAGCATTTTTAACGACTTGTTCTTGGTACGTCACAAAAGAGGGTTGAAGTGCTTCTTGAAAAGCGACTGCTTTTGCTGCGATAACATGCATAAGTGGTCCGCCTTGAACACCAGGAAAAACAGCACGATCAACTTTTTTTGCTACTTCTTCATCATTTGTTAAAATAATACCACCACGTGGACCTCTTAACGTTTTATGCGTTGTAGAAGTTACAACATGTGCATATGGAAGCGGTGATGGATGAAGTTTAGCAGCTACAAGTCCTGCGATATGTGCCATATCAACTAAAAGATACGCACCAACTTCATCAGCTATTTCTCTAAACTTTTTAAAATCAATGATTCTTGAATAAGCGCTAGCTCCAGCGACAATAAGTCTAGGCTTAACTTCTTTTGCAATTTCTAATACTTTATCATAGTCAATCAATTCTGTTTTTTCATCAACACCATAGAAAAAGCCTTTGTATGTTTTACCTGAAAAGTTCAAATTGAAACCATGTGTTAAATGTCCACCTTCAGCAAGCGACATACCTAAAATGGTATCTCCTGGATTAAGTAGTGCTTGATATGCTGCCATGTTGGCTTGTGATCCCGAATGGGGTTGGACATTAGCAAAATTTGCTTGAAATAATTCCTTTAATCTTGATATTGCTAGTGATTCAATTTCATCAACAAATTCGCATCCACCATAGTATCTCTTTTTAGGATATCCTTCTGCATATTTGTTGGTTAAAATGGAACCCTGAGCATCCAATACTGCTTGTGAAACAAAGTTTTCAGAAGCAATCAATTCGATATGCTGATCTTGTCGATGGTACTCTTTAGAAATGATCGCATCGATGATTGGATCCTGCTTATGTAAGTTCATTTTATCCTCCTCGATTATTACTCAAGTTATTATAA
>SBGC01000096.1 GCA_006226985.1 Bacillota bacterium
TAATAATATTACATATTAAATGCTGATTTCCAAATACGTTAGGAGTGTGGATTATGGGATATCGAAGCGTCAAATATGGCAAAAAAGCTGAGCGCAGAAACTACTCAAGAATGCGTTATGACATTGATTTGCCAGACCTCATCGAAATTCAAACCAAATCATTTAAATGGTTTATCGATGAAGGGATTAGAGAACTGTTAGAAGATATTTCGCCCATTGAAGGACATAATGGCGATCTGAAGTTGTATTTTGAAGAACATTTTTTATCAGAACCAAAGTATGACGAACAGGAATCAAAATTAAGAGATGTCAACTACGCGAAACAACTCTCTGCTCGTGTTAAGCTTGAAAATGCCGTAACTGGCGAAGTGCGTGAAAATGTAGTACTTATGTGTGAAATCCCTTTTATGACACCATCGGGGACTTTTGTCATTAATGGTGCTGAACGTGTTGTTGTTTCACAGATCATTCGTTCTGCTGGTGCGTATTTTACAAGTGAATTAGATAAAAAGTTGAACCAAGTGAAGTTTATGGCTCAAGTTATTCCAACACGTGGTGCTTGGATTGAATATGAGTTAGGTTCTAAAAACATTATGTATGCTAAGCTTGACCGCTCAAAGAAAGTTCCAATGACAACCATGATGAGAGCATTAGGCTTTTCTAAGAAAAAAGACATTTATGAAGTGTTTGGTAAATCGACATTCTTAGATGCTACTTTTGAAAAAGATGAAACAAAAAATAGTGATGAAGCTATTGTTGATTTATACTCTAAATTAAGACAAGGCGAAAAAGTACCTGCTGAAGCTGCGCGTGAATTTATTCGTATGCGTCTTTTTGAACGTCGCAGATATGATTTGGCATCTGTCGGTCGCTACAAGTTTAATAAAAAACTTGATGTTTTAACGCGTATTTTAGGTGCTTACACAGCAACAGATATCGTTAATCCAGAAACAGGTGAAGTGATTGTTCCAGAAAAGACAAAAATCACTCGTGATGTTATTGCTAAGTTAAGAGAAAACCGTCATGTACTACGTAGAGAAGTTATTTCGAAGGAAGACTCTTTACAAAATGAAACACCAGATGAAATCTTAGCAACACGCCTACCAGATGGTGGCGATACACTTTATACAAAAGAAAACATTATTTCACTTCGTACAGGTGAAGTGATTGTTTCAAAAAATACAGAAATTAACGATGACGTAATTAACACATTACGTAGAAATCGTCAATCATTAGATGAAAAAGTCATCAAGTATTTCTTAGGTAGAGATGTCTACGAAAAAGAAAGAGAACGTGAAGGCGTTATCGTTGAAATGATCGAAGTTACTGTTAAGGATAATGAATCAGATAAGATTTATTCTGTTAACGTTATTGGTAATGACCAAAGAGAAAACAGAGAATACATCACATTATCAGATATCGTTGCATCAATGAGCTATTATTTAAACTTATATGATGGTCTTGGAGCAATCGATGATATCGACCATTTAGGTAACCGTAGACTCCGTCTAATTGGCGAACTTTTAAAGAATCAATTTAGAATTGGTTTAGCTAGAGCAGAAAAGAACATTAAAGATAAGATGTCAACAACAACATTTGCTGATGCGACACCTTCAAATATTATTAATATGACACCACTTGCTGGTGCAATTAAAACCTTCTTCGGTAGTTCACAGTTATCACAGTTCATGGATCAAATTAATCCACTTGCTGAGTTAACACAAAAAAGAAGAGTTTCAGCGCTTGGTACAGGTGGTTTAGCAAGAGACCGCGCTGGTGTGGAAGTGCGTGACGTTCACAACTCCCACTACGGTAGAATTTGTCCAATTGAAACACCTGAAGGGCCTTCAATTGGTTTGATTTCATCACTAGCAACATATGGTAAAGTTGATCAATATGGATTTATTCAAACACCATACTTAAGTGTGACGCGTGTTGATGGTAAACCTGTTGTTACTGATCAATTTAAGTATTTAACAGCTGATGAAGAATATGATGAAGTTATCGCTTCTGCAGCAACACAACTTGATCAAAATGGAGTTATTACTGAAGAACATATTATTGGTCGTCATCGTGGTGAAACATCGATATTCGAAAAAGAAGATATTACATACATGGACGTTTCTCCAAAACAAATTGTTTCAGTTGCAACCTCAACGATTCCATTCCTTGAACATGATGATGCTTCACGTGCCCTCATGGGTGCCAACATGCAACGTCAAGCTGTGCCATTATTAAAACCTGAATCTCCAATCGTTGGTACTGGTATTGAATATCGTGCAGCGAAAGACTCAGGCGCAGTAATCGTTTCAAGTAATACAGGATTTGTTACCTTTGCTGATGCTACAAAGATCGTTGTGACTTCAGAACCTGATCAAAAGATTATGGTTGGAAACAATGTCTTATACGAACCAGGTAAACCATTTACTTATCAGATTGCTAAAACACTTTATGATTATGGTATGGGCAAATCTGAAACATACAATTTAATCCGCTTCTTTAGATCTAACCAAGATACATGTATCTTACAACGTCCGATTGTTTCAGTAACCGAATATGTTGAAAAGGGTGATATCTTAGCAGATGGTCCTTCAACAGATAAAGGTGAACTTGCTTTAGGTCGAAACGTAACGGTTGCATTCATGACATGGGAAGGATACAACTACGAAGATGCGATTATTTTATCTGAAGATTTAGTTAAAGAAGACGTTTATACATCGATTCATATCGATGAATACGAAATTGAAACTAGAGAATTAAAGACAGGATCTGGTCGTGAAGAAATTACACGCGAAGTTCCAAATGCTGGTCTAGATGCACTGAAGAACTTGGATGAACGCGGAATTATTATTCCTGGTTCAGAAGTTAAAGAAGGCGACATCTTAGTTGGTAAGATTACACCAAAAGGTGTGTTTGAACCATCACCATCAGAAAAACTTATTCATGCAGTTATTGGTGAAAAATCAAGAGAATATAGAGACTCATCACTTCGTGTACCTCACGGCGGTGGTGGTGTTGTTCAATCCATCCAATACTTCTCGAAGAAAAATGGTGACGCGCTACCTAGTGGTGTGAACGAATCCATTAGAGTCTATGTTGCTAAAAAGAGAAAAATCTCTGAAGGTGACAAGATGGCTGGTCGTCATGGTAATAAAGGGGTTATCTCTAAGATTTTACCAAGAGAAGATATGCCATACATGGCAGATGGTACACCTGTTGACATCATGTTAAACCCACTTGGGGTTCCATCACGTATGAACATTGGACAAATTCTTGAAATTCATTTAGGTATCGCTGCTAAGAATTTAGGCGTTAAAATTGCTACACCCGTCTTTGATGGTGTTTCTGATGATGACTTAAAAGCTATTTTAGCTGAAGCTGGTATTGAACCAGATGGAAAAACAGTCTTATTCGATGGACGTACAGGCCAACCTTATGAAAATAGAATTTCAGTAGGTGTCATGTATATGATTAAGTTATCACACATGGTTGATGATAAACTTCATGCAAGATCTGTTGGACCATACACACTTGTTACACAACAACCAATGGGTGGTAAAGCTCAAAATGGTGGTCAACGTTTTGGTGAAATGGAAGTTTGGGCACTCTATGCTTATGG
>SBGC01000150.1 GCA_006226985.1 Bacillota bacterium
CATATATTCATATATACTGATCAATTGAATACCGAATTTCTTAATCAACTGGATTCTCTAAAGTTAGGCAATATCTTTCTTGTCTCACTTTATGAAAATATAGATAAAAAGGAGAATAGCTATGAAATTTGAAGTCGTAGGTAAGAATGGTTTTACACCCACTGATGCCATTAAGGCATATGCAGAAAAAAGATTTAACAAAGTCGTTTCTTTCTTCGGTCCTGAAGTTGTTCAGGAGGTAAGAGTTGTCTGCAAAGTCTATAAGGATCACCACAAAATTGAAGTCACCATTCCAGCAAAAGGCAATGTGTTACGTGCAGAAGTTTCAGATCCTGATATGTATGCAGCCATTGATAAGGCAAACGATAAACTTGTTTCACAAATTCGAAGACATAAAGATAAATTAAAGAATAATTTAGAAAAAGAAGGTATCAAGCAAGCATATAGCCATGAATTTGATGCAGAGTCTTTAGAAAAAGAAATCATTGCAAGTCAGCTTGTTAAAAATAAAAAAGTAGAACTCAAACCCATGACAGCACATGAAGCAATTGCAGCGATGGAACTATCTGGACATGATTTCTACATTTACTTAGATCAAGAAACAACACGTACAAACGTCGTGTATAGAAGAGATGATGGCGATTACGCAATTATTGAGACCCAAACTATTTAAGGAAGCTGAGGCTTCCTTTTTTTTGCAAAAAAAAGGTTAGCTGAGCTAACCCTTCATCTTAAGCGAATAATTTTTCTACGACATCCCAGTTAACAACTGAGAAGAAAGCTGACACATAATCAGGACGTCTATTTTGATAATTGAGATAATATGCATGTTCCCAAACATCAAGTCCTAAAATGGGTTTGCCTTGTGCAAGTGGTGTATCTTGGTTTGGTGTAGAAACAACCTTAAGTTTACCATCAGCTGTTTTAATTAACCATGCCCAACCACTACCAAAACGTGTCTTAGCAGCTGTACTGAATGCTTCTTTAAATGCATCAAATGATCCAAATGATGTATTGATAGCATCTAATAACTTACCTTTTGGGGTAGCTCCATTATTAACCTTTAATAAAGGCCAGAAGAATGAGTGATTAAAATGTCCACCACCATTGTTTTGGACTGCTCCACGAATATCTTCAGGAACTAACGTTAAGTCTTTTAGCATATCTTCAAGAGAAAGCTTTAACTCAGGATGTTTTTCAAGTGCTGCATTTAAGTTTGTAATATACGCTTGATGATGCTTTGTGAAATGGATTTCCATTGTTCTTGCATCAATAAATGGCTCTAATGCATCATATGCATAGCCTAATACTGGTAATTCATATTTCATATTTAAATACCTCCTGTTAATACCTTCATCTTACTCTTTTTTAGGTATAAATTCAAATCATTTGCCCCTTATGATTAAAAAAAGTCTAAATAACAAGTATCTAGACCTTTTTAAAATAGCTTTCAATTTTTTCTTCATCAATATCGATAAATATGGTTTTATGATAACTATATGTTACTTGATATCCAGGAGTTCCTGGTATCTTTTTTACGTTTTTTACCTGTGTGTAATCGACAGGTATCGAAGATGATAGTTTTAAAGATGAATGATAAGCAGCTAACATTGCTGCTTTTCGAATAATTTCTTCATTCAAACCATCGCAAGCAACCACAATATGTCCACCAGGTGCATCTTTGACGTGGAACCAGTAATCATCCTTATTTGCTAACTGATGTGTGACATAAGCATTCTGGACACTATTTCTACCAATATAGTAGATTGCTTTCGCATCTTGAATTTTCGTGATATTTGGCTTATGAACACCACGTTTGATGTTTTGTTTTTGTTTAGGCTTATAGCCATGCTCAATAAGTTCGACTTCTAAATCTTTTAAGTGTTCTTTATCACTTAGTTGAATATAAGTTTTATACTCAAGAAATAATTGGATGAGTGCAAGAGTTTCTTCAATCTGTTTTTCGACATGAACTTTCGTTCGTTTCGCTTTTTGATAAAGATTATAGAAACGTTGAGCATTTTCATTGAGTGTCAAAAGTGGATCTAATAGAATTGCTTTACCATCAACAGTGATTTCAGACATTTTTTCATCAAGTACATAACCAGATTGATAGATGAGATCCCCTAAATACTTCATCTCTAGCATCTGATCTGCATCTTGATCATATGATTCAAGTTGTTCTAAACGTTTTTGATATTTAACATATTGTTTATCGATAAATAATTCATGCGATGTTTTATTTTGCTGTCCTTCAATCTGATGATCATCGATTAAAAGAGAAATCGAATCATAATGTTTCTTAATCGGTTCATCAAAAATATCTGCTACATAACCACGATGTGTTTTTAAACTTTTTGTTGGTTTCATGAGAATATCTTCTATCTGAACTTTATGTTCAAATAGATATGCAGCTAAAAGAGGAGAAACACCCATATATTGATCCATTAAGTCTTTTGCACTTTCGACATGTTTATAGTCTATATGTGTAAAGGGCTTTTTATGTGAAGGAAAATATTCGAAATGAGCTGAAGGAATAAGTTGTCTACCTTCTTCAAAAAACATTTTTTTATATGTTTCAATAATCACATCATCTTTAACTAAGATTAAATTCGAATGTTTACCCATTGCTTCAAAAACTAATTTTTTTGGAATCGGTCCATCAATGTAGTCATAAACTGTAAACATGAAATTTGCAACACGATCTGTCTCGTGTTGGACAATTTCTTCGAGTATGGAACCTTCTAAATGTTTTCTAATGGTTTGCAAAAATTGTGAGTTAACTGTCGTTTCAGCTTTTGTCTCAGTGAGATTCATTCCGAAACGATGTGGACTTAAGTCAATTTTTAACTGCATACGTTTACCTTTTAAATAAAAGATAAAAACAAACGACATATCACTCGTTTGATATATTTTTTCTAACCTTGCTTTAGTCAGCTCCTGATTTAATTCGTTAATCAAATGATGTAGGAAAAATCCGTCAAAAATCATATGGCACCTCAAAAACATTTTAACACATAAATACCTGATTTTCATGTCTGTAAGCGTTATTCTTGTTAAATAAATATTAAATCTATTTACTAAAGTAGATTGTTCGTATATAATAAAGGATAACATCAAGCACATAGGAGGAGACCGTGAAATTAAATGAACGTGGATTGTTAATCGTTATTTCAGGCCCTTCAGGTGTAGGGAAAGGAACCGTTCGTCGTGCCCTTTTCGAAATGACTGGTCATGACCTTGTCTATTCAGTATCCATGACAACAAGAGCTCCTCGACCTGGCGAAATTGATGGTGTTGACTACTATTTTGTCAGTAAAGAAACATTCTTAGAACGCATTAAGAATAATCAGTTTCTTGAATGGGCAGAATTTGTTGGAAATTATTATGGTACACCACTCGATAAAGTTGAAGAACAACTCGATCAAGGTAAAGAAGTCGTCCTTGAAATCGAAGTTGAAGGTGCACTGCAAGTGCGTAGACAAATGAAGGATGCAGTTTTCATATTCATCGTTCCACCAGGGAAAAAAGCACTTTATGAACGTTTGAGAGAAAGAGGAACTGACACACCTGAAATGATTGAAAAAAGAATGCGTAAAGCAGAATCAGAATTTTTACTTGCGCATAAATACGACTATATCGTCGTAAACGACGAAGTCCATAATGCTGCAGATCGTATCATGGCAATCATCCGTGCTGAACATGCAAAAACGGAAAGAACGATTCACAATTACATTAAGATGTTAGGAGAGTAAACATGACAATAAAAAACAAAGATGGTATGCGTTATCCATCGATTGACAAGTTATTAGAAAAAATTGATTCAAAATATAAGCTCGTTTATGCAGCAAGTAAAGTTGCAGGGATCTTAGAATCAGAAAAATTATCTGTTGAAGGTAAACAATGCGTTAAAAGTGTTGGTATTGCACTAGAAGAAATTTTAGAAGGCAAAGTAGATATTGATTTTGAATCATAAGCGTCCTAGACGCTTTTTTTATTTATATCAGATGATGTGATGTGATACAATAAGAATGGTGATAATCTTGGATTTAAAGCCTAAACTTGCACTGTTACCAACTGAACCTGGTTGTTATTTAATGAAAAATGACAAAGATGAAGTTATTTATGTTGGTAAAGCTAAAAATCTTAAAAATCGTGTGAAATCGTATTTCACCGGTGCACATAATGAAAAAACGACGCGACTTGTAGCAGAAATTCGCGATTTTTCATATGTTTTAACCAATAGTGAGCGTGAATCGCTCATTTTGGAAATGAATTTAATTAAACAATATTTACCAAAGTATAATATTCGATTAATTGATGATAAAACATATCCTTATATAGAGATAACCGATGAAAGATATCCCAAATTAGAAGTGGTTAGACAAAAAGAAATGAAGGGTAAAGTCTTTGGACCCTATCCAAATGTCTATGGAGCAAGAGAAACGGTTCGCTTACTTAATCGCTTATACCCTTTAAGAAAGTGTGAAACGCTTCCTAAGAAAGCATGTTTATATTATCACATCGGACAATGCCTAGCCCCATGTGAGTTTAAAGATGTTGACTATAAAGATACCATTTCAGAAATCTCTTTATTTCTTAAAGGTGATACAAAACTTGTTTTAAATAAGCTTCAAACTGAAATGGAACAAGCCAGTGAATTTCTCCAGTTTGAAAAAGCAATTGAATTTAGAGATATGATCTCACACATTGAATCAACGACTGGTAAACAAATCATTAATTTAAATGACTTTAAAGATCGTGACGCGATTAGTTTCGCCTATAATAACGATGATATTGCCATCCAGATTTTAGTGATGCGACAAGGAAAGATTGTTGATAACCATCAAATTGTTTTTCAATACGTTGGTGAATACATGGAATCGGTTGTTACATATCTCGAACAATATTATGAAACACTTACTCCAGATGAACTCTTATTTAGTGAGCGTTTTGATGCATCTGAAATACTAGACATCTTTGGTAAGAAAGCTTTCTTCCCACAAAAAGGTGATAAGAAGAAGTTAGTTGATATGGCAACGAAAAATGCGGATTATGATTTAGAACACTATTTCATGCTATATCGTCACCAAGCTGAGAAAAAACAAAAAGCGCTCGATGAGCTATCACTACTCATCAAAAGAGATATTAGATCCATTGAAATTTTTGATAATGCACAACTTTTTGGAACGGCTCCAATCTCAGCATTAGTTTCCTTTAAAGATGGCGAATTCGATAAAAAGAATTATCGAAAATATCATTTACAAACAACGACAAATGATGATTATCAAGCCATGAGAGAAGTGACTTATCGAAGATATCAAAAGCTTCTTGTAGAATCTTTACCGATGCCAGATTTAATTTTAGTCGATGGAGGTAAAGGACAACTTAATGCTGCAAAGGAAATGCTTCATGAGCTAGGCTTAAATATTCCGATAGCAGGTTTAAAGAAGAATCAAGGACATACACTTGAAGCATTGATTTATGAAGATGAAGTGATTCAACTCCTTAAACAAACAGACCTTTATAAACTCCTACTAAAGATATCAGAAGAAGTTCACAGGTTTGCAATCGATTTTCATCGAAAGACACGAAATAAAAAAGCGAACACATCATATCTCGATCATATTAAAGGTATTGGCAATGCTAGGAAAAAGCTTTTATTAAGCCATTTTACAAGCATTCAAGCGATTAAAGATGCAACCCCAGAAGAACTTAAAAAAATAGGCATTCCAGAAAATGTCATCAAAAGCATAAAAGAGGATTTGACATGAGAAGAATTATTAAAGATATTGATATTAAAGATCAAGCATTCTTTGTTTTATATCAAGGAAGAAAAATTGGATTTCACTTAACAAATAGACTCCATAAAACGTTTTTCTACTATCTTGAAAAAGGTGTATTAGTGGATTTTGAAGTAGGACCTAAAACCAAAAAAATAGGTAAAAACATCTATTATCAAGTTGCTTATTTTAATCAAATCGTGAGCTTAAGTCCATATATCATCCATTATGACTTAAAAAGACTTAGAAAAGAAATGTATGATGTTTTAACACATCACGAATATTATCTTTTCATCGATTTTGAAATGACGATGCCAGGATATACAGACAAATATTTCGTTCCAGAAATTATCCAAGTTGGCTATGTCTTAGCAAAACCTAAAGAAGATATTATCGCACAGGATGGTTTTTATGTCACACCTATTTTAAGACCTACACTTTCAAAAAGAACCAAACGTTTTTTAGGTCTTGATGATGAAACATTCTTTAGTCAATCAAAACCCTATGAAGAATTTTATCTCACCTTAAAGAAGCTTATTGACACATATCAACCTAAACTCGTTGTATGGGGTAAAAATGATATTTCTGCATTAAATGATTCATATAAGTTACATGATGTTGAAAAATTAACAGATGATTATCAGTTTATTGATTTACTTAAGCTCCATAAGGATTACTATAATTTAAAAGATGATCTAGGGTTGTTTAAGGCGTATAAGACATACTATAATGTTGATTTCAAACAAGCACATGATGCGAAAGATGATGCGCTTGTTACAAAATATGTCTTTGATGCATTTCTTGATTATATGTAGAAAAAAAAGACAGGGCTAGATTAAGCTTCTGTCTTTTCTGTATTTAAGTCAACGAGTATGGGGATAATCAATGGTTTTCTTTGTGTCAGTTCGAAAATTCGTTGAGTCAGCGTATCAATAACTGCTTGTTTTATATTGAGTTCGTGAAATACTTTTTTATTTAATTCGATTTGGACAATTTTCTTTGCTTCATTCGCTAAAGAAGAGGTTATTTCTTCATTACCCTTCATATAAATGAAACCACGAGAAATGATGGTAGGATCATTAATCATCTTTTTTGTTTGTGAGTTAATCGATAAAACAACTGCAAACAGTCCTTCTTCAGATAACAGTTTTCGTTCTTTAATAACTTGAGAACCAATGTCGCCAATACCTGTACCATCGATATAGACTTCACCTGCAGTCACTTTACCTGCTAAACGAATCGTATCACTTGTGAGTGCTGCAACTTCACCATTATCCATGATTAAAATATTATCTTCTTCAACACCACAATCAATCGCTAATTCTGCGTGATGTTTTAACATACGATGTTCACCATGCATAGGGATAAACATTTTAGGTTTAACAAGTGATAATACGAGTTTTAAATCGTTTTGACTACCATGACCAGATGTATGCGTATCTGCAAGTGGACCATGTGTAATAACATCAACATCAAGTCTAAACAACTTGTTAATCGTGCGATTAACACCTTCTTGATTACCTGGAATAGGTGAAGATGAGAAGATCACAGTATCACCAGCCATAGCCTTTAATTGGCGATGATTTCCATTTGCAATTCTTGATAAAGCCGCAAGTGGTTCACCTTGAGAACCTGTAACTAAAATTGTTAACTCATGAGGTTTATAACGATTCACTTGATCACCAGATAATATAAACTCTTTAGGAGCTTTAATATAACCCGTTTGCATACCGACTTCAATGGCACGTTCCATACTTCGTCCAAAGACAGCTATACGTCTTTCATTTAAAACAGAAGCTTCAATGATTTGTTGAATACGATACATGTTTGATGCAAAAGTAGCGATAATAATACGTCCACTAATTCGTGAGAATAACTCATTAATTGATTTACCAATTTTTGAATCGGATTGAATAAGTTCATCTCGTTCAGAATTGGTTGAATCTGATAGCATACATAAAACGCCTTCAGCTCCAATTTGAGCTAATTTATCATATTCTGCTGGGGGACCAACAGGTGTAAAGTCAATTTTGAAGTCACCTGTATGAAATAAGATCCCTTGTGGGGTTCTAAAGACAATACCAAACATATCTGGAATAGAGTGATTCATGCGAATAAATGACATTTCTACATGCTTAAACTGATATTTATAATGACTCTTATATTCTTCAATTTTTGGTGCTTTAACATCTGCATGTTCAATGAGTTTATATTCAATCATATCAACAGCAATGCCTGCTGCATAAATTTTAGGTATGTTGACTTTCTTTAATAAATAGGGAATACCACCGATATGGTCTTCATGTGCATGGGTTACGAATAAACCGACAATGCGTTCTTCATTTTCAACTAAATACGTATAATCTGGAATAACATAATCGATCCCTAGCAAGTGTTCGTCAGGAAAAAGAATACCAGAATCTACGATAAAAATCTGATCTTCAATTTCGTATATATACATGTTTTTTCCAACTTCACCGAGGCCACCTAAAGCAAAAATGCCGAGTTCTCCCGTTTTAAGTAATGGATTTTTCATATGAAATCCTCCAGCAACGTTTTATTTCACATCTATTTTATAATAAAAATCTTAAAAATGATAGCAGAATACATATTATGTTATAATATCTTAGAGGTGCAAAATGAAAACTATCATCTTTTTTGACGTCGACAACACCATATATCACAACGCATCTGGTAGAGTACCTGAACAAACAAAGAAACTCATCGAAGAATTATCTCTTCATCCTGATGTCACTTTAGGTTTAGCAACAGGAAGAGGATTATCGAAACTCGATATCATCAGTGATGTGCTACCTTTTTTTACGTATCGTGTTTTAATCAATGGATCTATTGTTTACAAAAACAATGACATTATTTATCATTTTCCAATATCAACAGCAGACATCGAAGAAGCACTTAAAATTACGACGGGTAATGAATATAATATTGGTATGGTCGGAATGCATGATGAAGCGGTTAATTACTGGGATGAACGTGTTGAGATTGGCATGAAAGAACTGAGAGGAAAATCTCCTAGAGTAGATGATCAGTTCTATAAACATAATCCAATTTATCAATTATGGATGTTTGGTGATACTGAAGAAAAAATACTTGATATCGCAAAACAATTGCCAAAATTTGATGTTTATCCTTGGCATAAAGGTGGAGCAGACTTTATATATCCGCATATTAACAAAGCATATGGAATTGAAAAAGTACTTGAACAAGATCATTTTGATCGCATGATTTGTGTTGGTGATGGTGCTAATGATCTTAAAATGATTGAAATGGCAGATGTCGGTATTGCTATGGATAATACACGATTTATCGAGTTAAAAGAAAAAGCTGATCATATTGCTCCACATATCGAGCTTGACCAGCTATACGACTTTTTCAAATCTATTCATCTAATTTAGGTTTTAACTTATTTTGCAAATCAGCAATAATTTCTTTAGGGACATAAGGTGAAATATCCGCATGATGAACGATGAGTTCCTTAATCGCTGATGATGATACAAAGTGATTTCTTGATGATGGAAACAAGATAACAGTTTCAATATTACGGTTTAAATTTCGATTAAACTGATATAAAGCATATTCATTTTCATAATCTTGAATATTTCTCAACCCACGAACCATAATCGTAATATCATGTTTATGAGCATATCTCACAACAAGATCTGTTGTTGATGTGACAATAATATTAGGGACATCGGTTGTTACACGTTTAATCATATCAATGCGTTCTTCAGTTGTAAAAGTGGGTACTTTCTTATAATTATCAGCAACCACAACGTGAAGTTCATCAACCAAGCGAGATGCACGTTTAATAATATCGAGATGACCGATTGTAAGTGGATCAAAAGTTCCAGGATAGACAGCTTTCTTCATTTATATGACCTCATTTCAATTTAAGTATATCATAAAAAAAACAAAGGAGAATTTAAAACATGAAGGTTTATCGTAAAAGTCTTATCATTCAATTATTGTTGTTTATTGTCTTTTTCTTAATGGGTGGATATGTCATCGTTGAACATTTCCTCGCAGCAACCAATCAGTGGA